>JAPLWT010000051.1 GCA_026396455.1 Microcaldota archaeon
ATGATGAACCTTGTGACAGATGGGCTGCCTGCGCTTGCGCTTGGGGTCGACCCGACTTCTTTGAAAATAATGGAAAGACCTCCGCGAGATCCCAAGGAGGATATAGTAAAACCAATGCTCCCAACCATAGCGATGGTTGGGCTGCTCATCTCTATAGGAACGCTCATGGTTTTCGGAATTTACTACAACAGCACAGGGAACCTCAACCTCGCGATGACAGTTGCCTTCACCACCATTGTCATGTCTGAGTTGTTTATCGCATTCGCATGCAGGGATGAGAGGGCAACCCTGCTTGACGCCGGGGCCTTCTCCAACCCTTCGCTCATACTGGCAACTGCCTCTTCAGTCATACTGCAGCTTGCGGTGATCTACCTGCCTCCCCTGCAGCCGTTTTTCAGAACAGTGCCGCTCTCCGTCAATGACTGGGTAATAATCCTCATCGTCTCAAGCACAGCATTCTTCGCAATGGAGATTGTTAAGATATTGCAGAGGAGAATTCATTCTTCACAATATGGGTCCTAGTTACTTCATCCCCAGCAGCTTCTTCACTTCATCAGGAGTGTCAAAGAAAGATTGCAGAGTCATACCGCTGCTTGCATCTGAGAGTTCCAGCTCAACATCCTTGAACCTCGGATTCTTGGGGTATTCATATTTGTTGTCTTTAAGGAACACGCTGTAGGGCATGCCCCTTCCTTTCACGACAGTGTAATCGTGCCCAGCCTCCTTTGGTACAAGCCCAGCGACAACCGCGCCATTCCGCCCGCAGTGGAGCCTGTGGATTGAGCTTGGCGAGATGAGCACCTCGTCTCCGTTTTCCATATGTGTCACTGTCACCTTCTGCCTGCTCTCCTCGTAGGATACAAGAAAAACTTCCCCCGCAAGAAGGGTGTAGACCTCGGAGTATTCTTTTTCGTGCCTGTGTCCATAAGTGAAGAACAGCTCCCCGGAATCAGAGGGGGAGATGACCCCGTAGTTCAGAACGGTTATGTCGCAGTTTATGCCTGTCTTCTCGGACATCTCCTTAACTTTCGGGATAGTCTTCCAGAGGTTGAAGACTTCGTAAACAACAGCATCGCCCTTCTGCTTTAGAAGCTCTCGCGCATCCTTGAGGCTGAATACAACCTCATCTTCAATCAGCCTGCTCAGGCTCCTTCTCCAGCCGGATGCGTTCTCATAGTTGATAAGATAGTTCTTTCCCTGCTCCTTTACCTCCACACCCAGGTCCATGAGATTAGATTGAACTGTTTAAAATATAAAACTTCTCTACCTTGAATTCCTCATGAGACGAGAATGCCCCCATTACAATTAAAATTGACCCCGTTACGACTTTTAGCATATCTCCGCTCATCGGGAGTTCGTGAAGGAGCAAAATTCCCAGGAAAACGGCAACAAGAGTGTTCATGTTGTATATTGGCGCCAGTCTAGCTATATCCGCCTTCTCGGCATTCAGGGCAACCAGAGTGAGAATAAAACCGAATGCCCATATAAAGCCGGCAAGAATCCCGAGTAGAATTGCGAGGTTGTTACTGGGAACTGCGTATGTTTTTTGAGTGAAGAAGTATCCGCCAAGTGCTATCGCTGTCCCTATGAGGAAGAGGAAGGCCGTGGAAGCTGAGCTTAAGCCGATATGGCTGGGGCTTGTTAGAACTTTGTTTATGATGCTATTGATTCCGAAACACAACGCAGCACCGAGTCCATAAATCAGCCAACTCTCCATGAGACCACCTCAACTATTTCTTATTGGAGTTAACTGTGTATATAAGATTATTCTGTCTTACTCGATTATCCTCTTGAAGCTCCACGATGCCAGCAGGAAGAGCAGCGCATCGAAAATGAGTATGGCGACAATATCAAGGGCCAGCTGCGAAGTGTCCCCAGTAATCAGCAGACCCCTTGTTGCATCCACCATGTATGTCATTGGGTTTATGCTGGCAAATAGCTGAAGCAATGGCGGCATGGATTTTAGCGGGTAGAGAGCATTGCTCCCGAAGAACATGGGCAGTATTATGACCTGGCCAAGCCCCATGAACCTTTCCCTGGTTTTCAGTATTGATGCGATGAGGATGGAGAGGGCTGCGAACCCGCTGGATGCCACAAAGACTATTACGAGTGCGAGGATAATGTAGAGAAAGTTCGGGAGAAGTCTCACGCCTATGAGTACTGCAAAAGGTATGATGAGCAGCGCCTGGAACAGCGCTCTTGTTCCTGCTGCCATAGACCTGCCGACAACAATGGCGAAGCCGGGTGAAGGTGATGAGACCAGCTTCTTTAGTATGCCGGACTCCCGCTCCCATATCATCACAAGACCGAAGAATATGGCAACGGTAGTTGTTGACTGGACAAGAACCCCGGGCATTATGTAATCGGTATACGGGACTCCGCCGGTTGGTATGACCTTGAGGGACCCCATCACGGGCCCGAAGATGACCAGCCACAACATGGGCTGGACTGCCCTTAGGTAAAGCTCAGTCCTGTCGTGCATAATCCTTCTGATTTCCAGTTCAATCATTGAAAGCATGATTCGTATGTACTCCCTCAACTCATCCCCTCCTTATCCTGTCCCGGAATTTCTTCACGTCAGCAAGTTGCACAGGAGCTTTCTTGGATTCCTTCGCTCCTGCATATTTCAGGAAGACATCGTCAATGGTGGGCTGGCGGGCTGAGATTTTTCTGACATGCACCTTGTTCGCTAGAAGGCATTCTATGATTACGTCAAGCAATGCAGCGCTGTCCTTTGCTGATATCGTCACCTCATTCCCTTCTAGCTCAACCTTCTTCACGCCATTCAGCCTCTTCAAATCAGCCAGGGCATGTTTGCTCGGCTCCGAGTCAGTCTCGATTTCTATGCGATCATAGCCTACCGAACGCTTCAGCTCATACGGTGAGGCGACCTTGATGAGCTTGCCATGGTTTATTATTCCAATCTCATCGGCATAGTTGTCAGCTTCGTCCATGTAGTGGGTGCTGAAGAACACGTCCATACCGCTTTCCCTGTTCAATGCCTTCAGCTTTTCCCAGATTGTTTTCCTGGTGGCAGGGTCCAGCCCGATGGTTGGCTCGTCCAGGAATAGTATTTTTGGCTTGATCATTACGGCGCATGCCAGCTCCAGCTTCCTTATCATTCCTCCGGAGTATGTGCTCACCAGGTTATTTGCAACATCCGAAAGGTCCATCAGCTCCATCGAATCCTTTATGGAATCTTTTCTTGTTGCAGCAGGCAGCCCGTATATTTTTGAGTATATCAGGAGGTTCTCATATCCGCTGATATCTGTCCAGACGCTCATCTCCTGGGGCACATAGCTGATGAGCTTCCGCAGTTCTTCGCTTTGGCTCACCACATTCTTCCCAAGCACGAAAGCCTCTCCTGCTGTGGGCTCAAACTGGGTGGTTAGAATGCGCAGCAGTGTTGTTTTCCCAGCCCCGTTAGGCCCCAGGATGGCAAAGAGCTTGCCCTCCTCTACACCGAGGTTTATGTTATCGAGGGCGAGGAAATCTCCATATTTTTTTGACAGCCTCCTGATACTAACAGCAGCTTCCATATGTTGGCTATTAATGCAGCAGAATCAATTTAAAACTAATGAAACGGCAGAGAAATAGAAGTGGGCCCGATGGGATTTGAACCCACGACCCCCCGGTTATCAGCCGAGTGCTCCGACCGGACTAAGCTACGGGCCCTTTTTTAGATATTTGTGAATCAATATATTTAAATGTCTTAAGTTACTATACCTACTTGGTGGTATCTATGACAGGGAAAACTACTTTCAGTTTGATAAAGGCAGACATTGGGAGCTATGCAGGTCACTCATTGGTGCATGAGGACACTCTCAAAGTAGCAGAGAGGAAACTGGAGAAGGCGCAGAAGGCAGGTCTTCTCATAGACTTCAGGGTGACGCACTGCGGTGATGACACTGAGCTGATAATGACCCACAAGCACGGAGTTGACAATCCGAAGGTGCACAAGCTTGCGTGGGATACATTTGTCGAATGCACAGCTCTTGCCAAGAAGATGCACCTCTACGGAGCAGGGCAGGACTTGCTCAAGGATGCTTTTTCAGGAAATGTGAAAGGCATGGGTCCGGGCAGCGCGGAGATGGAGTTCACGGAGAGGAAGGCGGAGCCTGTACTTGCGTTCATGATGGACAAGACGGAGCCCGGGGCATTCAACCTCCCGATCTACAAGATTTTTGCAGACCCTTTCAATACGCCTGGACTGGTGATAGACGCTTCAATTCATGGGGGGTTTGTGTTTGAGATATGGGATATAATAGAACACAAGAAAGTTATGATGAGCGCGCCCGAGGAGATGTATGATATTCTTGCACTGATTGGCGCGAAGGGCAGGTACGTGATAAAGAGGATATTCCCCAAACCGGGAGGGAAGCTGCCGAAAGACGAGCCGGTTGCGTGCATAAGCACTGACAAGCTATTCCAGATTGCCGGTGAATACGTGGGCAAGGATGACCCCTGCGGAATTGTGAGGGCGCAGTCAGGCCTTCCTGCAGTTGGAGAAGTCCTGGAAGGATTCAGCTTCCCGCATCTGGTCTCTGGCTGGATGAGAGGCTCCCACAATGGTCCCTTAATGCCTGTGGGAGTGAAGGATGCCAAATGCACAAGGTTTGACGGTCCGCCAAGACTTATTGGGCTGGGCTTCCAGGTCGCGGATGGACAGCTCGTAGGGCCGAATGATATGTTTGATGACCCCGTATACGACTACAACAGGTGGAAGGCTGCAGAAATTGCGGACTACATGAGAAGGCATGGCCCGTTCGAGCCGCACAGGCTTCCGCTTGAGGACATGGAGTACACGACACTGCCGCATGTGCTGAAGAAGCTTGAGGGAAGGTTCGGCAAGCTCTGAACTCATAGCGGAAATTTAAGGGAGAAATACCTGAAGGATAGCAGAGAGGCTACCAGGGTCAAATCGAAAATTATGTTCCCGCCTAGTGCATGGAATACCTGCAGAGCTGCGGAGACTCCCGAGTAATACCAGATGAGAAGCACCAGAAGTATCCTGAGCGAATTGAGCACCCATCCGCCTGCAATCCATACCACGAGCCATAGCAACCTGTTTTTGGTATCGCCTGCTGCGACATATGCAAATGGAATCAGGAAACAGAACAGCGCAATCATGGCGCTCAGCGGAACACACTCCGGGGCCACGTTAAGAGGCATCTTAGAGCCTGAGCTGAAGATGTTTCCATCGCGCTCTATTGGGAAGTTCAGCACCCTGAAAGGAAGGCCGACAAAGTCAGTTGTCAAGTTTGTCAGGGTTTGCTGCGTTGATACAAGCGGTTGGAAAAGCGGAGCCCAGAGCAGGAAGAGGTAGAAAAGCATGAAGAGCATTTTTTTGAGGGTGGAGATGCTGAAGAACAGCAGGATGCTGCCTGCGACAAAGAATGGCAGGGAGAGCGTGTGCAGCATATAAAGGGGCCAATAATCCGCGGAGTAGAGAAGAGCTGCCGCAATTGCAAAGAGTGGGAGGGCGAACAAAAGCTTGTTGGGATCCCTATCAACCTGCAAGTCATTCCTGTAGAAGAATATGAGCATTATGACGAACATCGGCGGTATGACTGCCCTGTAGGAATATGCGTCAGCGTCATCTATGTATAGCTTAAAGCCAGAAAAAGTTTGGTAATAGACCAGCAGAACGAAGAGTACCAGAAGCAGAATCGACAGCAGGGGGAATTTCCAGCTGCTACTTTTTTTTCTTTCCTGCGTTTTCTTTCTCACTGTTCTCTTATCTCTCATCGTTCACCTATTTGCATGAGGGTATATAAATTATTCGCACTTGTTCTTCCTTGAGATCTGCAGCAGCATGGCAACTGCTATGAGCAGCACCCCTATTACTAACAGGACCCAGCTGTAGCGCGATAGGAGTATCGAGAGCACTCCAAGGAAAGCGAAGAACAGCCCTATTGAGGGGTATGCCGCCATTATGCAGGGTATGCACATCAAGCTGAACATTGCGAACATTCCCGAGATAAGGCCTATGATGACTAAACGAAGGTCGAATTTGTCCTGCTTGCCTTTCTTCTTTGCCATGGGTATAAGATTGTTTGAAGGTATATTAATATTTAAATGCTGGAAGCGCCAGATAGTAGTTGAGGGATATCATTATGAAGGAGATAACCATATTCGCAAAGGACAGGGTGGGCCTGCTGGCGGATATAACCGAGATGATTGGCAAGAGTGGCATAAACATAGAGTTTCTTTCGGGGGAGGCTGTTGCTGGCATTGCCGTTATTCACGTGACCTTCTCCGATGAGCTTGCCGCAGTTTCACTGCTTGAGAAGGCGGGCTTCACAGTGATAAGCTCGGAGATACTCGTGCTGAGAATCCCGAACAAGCCTGGCGAGATAGGGGAGATAAGCAGGATGCTGTCGAAAGAGGGGATAAGCATACAGAACATATACTTCATGGGCGAAAAGGAAAAGCACGGGTTCTTTGCAGTGAAGGTTGACAAGTACGAGTACGCCAAGGAGATTCTGAAAAAATATGTCCAAGCCTAAAAATATGGCGGATAAGCTAAGGTTAATAAAGAGTTTTGCTAAAGATGATTGCATGGGAAATGGGAAAGAGAGAAAAGTCAGGTATAATACGGGAGCAGTTCCAAAACGCGAATATGAAGCTGAAGACGAGAGAGTACCGTCAGGAGTAGACGGCTTGGACGACCTTATAGAGGGCGGGTTTGAGAGGAACAGCGTAGTACTCGTGTGCGGAGATGCGGGAAGCGGCAAAACAACCATGTTGCTCCAGTTTCTTTATAACGGAGCAACGCAGTACGGGGAGCCTGGAATTTTCGTAACTTTCGAGGAGGGTAAGAAATGGATATACAAGCATGCCCTGCAGTATGGATGGGATTTGAAGGAGCTTGAGGAGAAGAATCTTTTCCGGCTTATCGAGTACAGGCCGCAGCAGATTGCTGAGATAATAAGAGGCGGCGGCATGATTAAGGATGCCATTGATTCCATGGGGGCAAAGAGGATAGGCATAGACTCGCTGACATCATACTCCACGCTATTCAAAACTCCATTTGAGGGTAGGGAGGCCGTGCTAGCGCTTTTCAACAGGCTGAGGGATTGGAACTGCACCAGCATGATAGTTTCTGAGATAATACTGCAATTCGGCAGCAGGAGGGACGAGGCAGGGGTTGAATTCCTCTCCGACGGAGTCCTGCTTCTTTACTACGCCAGGCAACAGGATATGAAAGTCAGGGCTATGGAGATACTGAAGATGAGAGGAACGAAGCATTCCGACAAGATATGCCCGTTCAAATTCGGCGATAAAGGCATGGTGATATTCCCAAAAGATTCTGTTTTTGGAAGGTTTTAGTGGTCTGCAAAGGGCGGTCTGTTTCCAAGTGGGGGAAGATATTTAAATCAAATTAGCCTAATGTATTGGATTATGGAACAAAAATCTGAGAAGGAGATTGAGGAGAAACTCAATAAACTTCCAACTGAATTCATAGCGCTTATATTGTCAACAGCTGACGTGTATAGCATTGCGCAGGAGATTGCACTGAAAGTCCTGGTAAAAAACAAGAATATGTGCGGCACTTATATTACTTTCAACAGGCCTTACAGCACCCTGAAGAAAAGTATTGATGACCAGGGACTGGACTTATCGAGGCTGTTTTTCATAGACCTGATAACCGAGAGCGCCGGGGGCAAAGCAGAGAGGTGTGCGGATAACAGGTGCTTCTATGTGAGCTCCCCGAAGAACCTCACTGAGCTTTCCATACTCATCGAGCAGGCAATGCTGCGGCTGCCCAGGGATAAGAGGTTTGTCTTCATAGATTCGATAAGCACCATGCTCGTCTACAACGACACGGATACCGTGTTGAGGTTCATACATTCTCTCAGCGGAAAGATGAGACTGCTGGGGATAGCGGGAATAATATTCCTGCTTGAGAAGGAGAGCGATCAGAAATTTCTTGCGCAGGTCTCCCAGTTCTGCGATACGGTAGTCACAATCTAGATACGCTTTTATCATTTCCTTTTTAGAATATTACTGCTATGATTATAACCACTAAAGACCTTACTAAAAAATTTGGAAGTCTTACGGCTGTGAACAAACTCAACTTGGAGATTGAGGAAGGCGAGATATTCGGCCTCCTTGGCCCGAATGGTGCAGGGAAAACCACGACAATATCGATGCTGTGCACACTCCTCAAGCCGACCTCAGGTGCCGCAAAGGTGAATGGCTTTGATATCGCAACGCAGCCCTCCAAGGTGAGGTCTTCAATTGGCATAGTCTTTCAGGAGCCCAGCGTTGATGACCTGTTGACAGGCAGGGAGAACCTGGAGATGCATGCCCTGCTTTACAAGATACCAAGGGAGATAAGGAAAAAGAGGATAGATGAAGTCATAAGCCTTGTGGGTCTAGAGGACAGGGCTGATGACATAACCCGCGTTTATTCGGGTGGGATGAGGAGAAGGCTGGAGCTTGCCAGGGGGCTGATGCACCACCCGAAGGTGCTTTTCCTTGACGAGCCCACCCTTGGCTTGGACCCGCAGACGAGAGAGCACATCTGGAGTTATATCAAAAAGCTGTCCGAGGAGAATGAGACGACAATGGTCCTCACAACGCATTACATGGAGGAGGCGGATATGCTCTGCGACAGGATTGCGATAATGGATGCTGGCAAAATTGTCGTTCTGGATAATTCGGCAAACCTGAAGAAAAAGGTTGGCGGGGATATAGTTTTGCTCAGGATGGAGGAGCCCAATCTGGAGAGAATAAGGAAGCTCAGCTTCGTCACGGAAGCCGAGATGAAGGATGGCACGGTGCAGATAAAAATCAAGGATGTGAGCAAGAACCTCCAGAAACTGCTCTGCAAGGTTGGGGAGATACAATCGGTTGAGGTACGGCAGGTGAGCCTGAATGACGTTTTCATATATTATACCGGAAAGGAGATAAGGAGCGGCGAAGAGGAGGGCGGATTTTGGGAGAGGATGGCGCATGCAGAGGTGAACAGATGATAGACTGGGATGCGATACATGCGGTCTGGCTAAGGGAAATTAAGGTTTACCTCAGGGAAAAGGAGAGGGTCATCTCCTCATTTGTGTCACCAATACTGTGGCTGCTTGTCTTTGGTTCAGGCCTTGGGGCAAGTGTTTCATTGGAGGGGGTCAGCTACCAGACTTTCATCTATCCGGGAGTTCTGGTGATGTCGCTGCTTTTCACATCCATCTTCTACGGGATATACATAATATGGGACAGGAAGCTTGATTTCCTCAAGGAAGTGCTGGTTGCGCCGGTCTCGAGGACAAGCATATTCATTGGAAAGATGCTGGGAGGATGCACTGACGTTATGATGCAATCCCTCATCCTGCTTATACTGGGAGTATTCATGGGGATTCCTATAACGCCTCTGGTATTCGTATACTCGCTGCTCATCCTGCTCGTAACATCATTCGCAATGGTCAGCCTCGGCTTGGTGATAGGCTCCAACCTCAAAAATCAGGAAGCATTCAACCTTGTAATAAACTTTCTTATATGGCCGCTCTTCTTTTTCAGCGGGGCACTGTTCCCGGTTTCCAACCTCCCGAGCTGGCTGTCAGCACTGACTTACGTAGACCCTGTCACCTACGGGGTCGATGCCCTCAGGGGTGTTATACTCGGTGCTCAGAGTCAGGCATTCCCGATGTATGTTGACTTCTCCGTGCTCATCATTTTCTCGCTCGTCATGATGTGGCTGGGAACCATAAGCTTTGGCAATATGCAGCAGTCTAAGTGATACCATGCTCGAAATAAGAGATGAGGATGGGTTGAACAAGTTCTTAGCAGGCGACAAAAAAGCGCTTGTGCTTTTCTTTGCAAGCTGGTGCCCATACTCCAGGGCTTTCAGACCAATTTTCGAAAGCGGAGTTACAAAAATCAGAGATTGTGCTGCTGCAATTGCTGTTGTTGATGAGGACGATAACCCACTGTGGGATAGGTGCGAAGTAGAGTATGTCCCAACAGTTGTTTATTTCAAAAATGGAAAGATTTCGAAGTATCTTGCTGAAACAGCAGGCCAGGGGCTCAGCAGAAAGGAGTTGCTCGATTTTCTGAAATTGCTCGGGTAGCTCATCTGAGCTTAAGCACTGTGTCCTCTTTTATTTCGTCTATTGAGACCATAGTCATTGTTTTGTCTATTCCTGGGATGGTCCTTATTCTCTCGTTAACGAATTTCCCCAGTTCATGGACATTCCTGAATTTTACCTTGATTAAAAGGTCCCATTCTCCGCTGAGTGTATGCGTCTCAAGAACATACGGCAGCGCTGAGACTGCCTCTCCGATGCTTCTCTGGAATGTTTTTTCCCCTCCAGTGTATCTTGTAGCCACCATTATGAACGCGGTAACTTCAAAACCGAGCTTTTTCTCGTCAAGCACTGCCCTGTAGTTTTTTATAAGCCTCATCTTCTCGAACTTCTTGATTTTCTCGTGAACCGTGGACATCGGCATGCCCAGTTCCCCTGCGATTTCCTTGAGACTTTTCTTGCAGTCATTCTGGAGTATTTCAAGAAGCAGCAGATTCTCCTCGTCTGCTAGGATTTTTTCCAAAGTAACCACCTCCTTCCGTAAATTTTACATAATTCTCCAAGTATAGTCCATTATAACCGTAATATTTCCATATTTTCTTGATTAAGTTATAAATATTACTTGTATATATAATTAATCCCGGAGTGTGTAACATGAAGATAAAACCTGAAAAGGATGAGTTTGTAAAAGGTCTGCTACAGAGGCTCAGCACAGGAGATGACACCAACGACTTCCACAGCTCGGTTGTTAGATATGCCTTTAGAGGGGTCAGGGCTAGATTCAAGGGCTTGAAGTGAGCTTTGATGATAGCGGCATATAGAGAGGGGAATTAGGAGTGGGTATGCCTGCTGATTTTAAGAATTCTACAGGGTAAAAATTGATTTGGTACTACAGCTTATGTCATAGCTGGGGTTAGGTCATTTTTTGTAACATCTTTCATTAATTGTAGTCACAACAGTCATTGGGTAGTACACATTGCTGTTCTCGATTATTATATTGAATTTGTCGGGTTGGGATGTTGTGAAGTTATAAT
>JAPLWT010000004.1 GCA_026396455.1 Microcaldota archaeon
CATAACAGGCAAGTACGGAATCGAGGCATCAATGTTTTAAATGTTAACAGGAGAAATATACTCTTCAGTGGGCCCGTAGCTCAGTTGGTCAGAGCGGCAGTCTTATACGACACGCTCTTACACATGTCTAGGAGAGCTGTAGGTCGAGAGTTCAAATCTCTCCGGGCCCACAAAATGGTTTTTGGATGAGAAGAGGAAACAAGCCTGGTTTTCTCCTGCAGGTCGTGAGGGAGAGGATAAACATACTCTTCCAGCTCTCGGAGAAGGAGCTCAAGACGCATCCCGAGAGGGCTAGGAGGTACATCTCGCTTGCGAGGAAGCTGGGCATGAAATACAACGTTAGGTTTCCAAAAAAACTGAAGAGGAGGTTCTGCAAGAAGTGCGGAATTCTCTGGATTCCTGGCTACAACCTGCAGGTGAGGCTGAACTCAAGGAAAAGGATGATGGAATACAGATGCGAATGCGGTGCTGTGAGGAATTTACCGCTGAATCCGAGGGAAGATAAGAAAGTTAATAAATTTTAACTGATTAATCCTATACCCTCTGAGGTGAAACCCGATGAAAAGTGTTTATGACGTGCCGGCAAACAGGCTAATAAAGAAAGCAACAGAGAAGCTCAAGGAGATTCCAGAAGTGAAAGCACCTGAATGGATGGAGTACGCGAAGTCAGGTGCCCATAGGGAGAGGCCTCCGGAGCAGCCGGATTTCTGGTATATTCGTTGCGCTTCAATACTGAGGAAGCTTTACATGAGTTCCCCCATCGGGGTGAGCAGGCTGAGAAGGGAGTACGGGGGCAGCAAGCACAGGGGGGCAAAGCCGGAGAGGTTCAGAAAGGGAAGCGGCTCTGTTGCCCGGGAGGCTTTGCAACAGCTCGAGAAAGCGGGCTTTGTCGATCATAGCAAGAAAGGCAGGTCAATAACTGGAAAGGGCAAATCCTTCCTTGACTCAGCCGCGTTGGAAGCATCCAAGGTGGGTTAGCTTGGAAGATGACGAGCTTGAGGGAATCAGGAATAAAGAGCTCAGGGGGAGGCTCCAGAAGTACCAGCAGGCAAGGGAGCTTGAGATGCAGAAGAAGTTTGCGCTCAAATACATCGTAGATGCACAGGCATATGAGAGGCTGATGAATGTAAGGCTGGCAAACTCTGCCCTCTATGACCAGATAGTAAGCCTGCTGATATACCTGTATCAAAACAAGCAGGTCAAGGGAAAAGTGACCGATGAACAGCTGAAGGAAATCCTTGCGAAATTAACCGCAAGAAAGGAGTCTGAGATAACGTTCAAGAAAAAATAGGTAATACTATGGGAAGCGTAAAAAGCACCGAGAAGAAGATTGCTCTTGGAGCAGCAATAAGAAAGAACAAGAGAGTGCCCCTCTTCGTTGTGGCTAAGACAAACAGGCGCGTGAGGGAGAATCCACACCAGAGGAACTGGAGGAAGAAGAAGCTTAAGTTGCATATCAAGTAGGTGAGCCAATGGTTGATGAGTTAGAGAGGATATACACTGTTCCGCTTCGGGATGCTTACAAAACGGTGAAGACGAAGAGGACTTCGCGTGCTGTCAAGATTCTCAAATCTTTCCTTGCGAGGCACATGAAAACTCAGGAGGAGAGGGTGAAGCTCAGCGCAGAGGTGAACTCCCTGGTTTGGTCGAAGGGCATGGAGAAGCCCCCGAGGAGAATAAAGGTCAAGGTCAAGAGGGATGCCAAGGGCGAGGTGACAGTCAACCTAGTAGAGGAGCCAAAGCCCGAGAAGCCTGTGAAGACCGAGGAGAAGAAGGGGTAAGTAGATGCATGTTGCGCGGGCAGCCTTCGAGGGAAACCCTTTTGTAGGAATCTTTGCAAAAACAAATGACCACCTCACGCTTCTTCCAAAAGCTGCAACTGAGAAATTCAAGGGAGTATGCTCCGAGGCGCTTAAGACCCAGGTTATAACCGCGAGCATTGCAAACTCGGATCTGCTTGGGATGTTTTCTGCGATGAATTCGAATGGAATAGTGCTCACCTCAATGGCGTACGAAAGCGAGGTGGGAAGCCTGAGAGAAGCGGGCCTGAACGTTGCGGTTATTGACGAGAGGAGGACTGCGCTTGGGAATAACATTCTCGTAAATGATTATGCATGCATGATAAACCCTGAGCTGAGTGCAGAGAGCGCCAAGTCCATCAGCGACTGCCTTGGGGTGGAGGTTGTCAAGGGCACCATTGGCGGATACAATACTGTGGGGTTTGCCGCTGTGCTGACAAACAAAGGAATACTAATAAGGACAAATGTTACCGATGAGGAGTTTTCTTCCCTGGAGGAGCTCTTCAAAGTCAAGGGTGCCGTGGGCACTGCCAATATGGGCGTGTCGTTCGTCGGGCTGTGCATGCTTGCGAACAGCAACGGAGCTGTTGTTGGTGAGACGACAAGCGGGTTTGAGCTGAGCAGGATAGACGAAGCATTTGGGTTCATAGGAAGGTGATCTGGTGACAATTGTGAAATTCGACGAATTCAGGATGCTGGATTTCAGGGTTGGACAGGTTGAGAGTGCAGAGAAGGTTGCAAATACCGATAGGCTCATTAGGATGATTATAAATATAGGAGGAGAGAAAAGACAGGTTATAGCAGGAATAGGCAACAGCTATGCCCCAGAACAGCTCACCGGCAGGAAACTCATGGTGCTCGTGAACCTGGAGCACAAGAAGTTCAAAGGGCTTGAGTCCGAGGCCATGCTACTTGCCGCGGACTGGGAGGATGGTACTTCAGTCATTTTCGTGGGGGATGATGTCCCAATCGGAACAAGAGTGGTGTGATACTATGAAATACGCGATAGACGGATGGATGATCCTGGGAAAAGAGCAGAGGAAGTTCCACAAGGAAGTGGAAGTTGAGAACCAGAAAAGGGCTCTTGAGAAAGTTTATGCAGAGCTTGGGAGCAACCATCGTTTGCACAGAAAGGAGATAAAAATCGAGTCTGTCAAGGAGGTGGCTTAATGGCAGGTAGGGATGAGCTTGCGAAGATTGCCTACGAGATGCAGCTATACCGGGAGGAAGCCCAGGTGCTGCAGCAGCAGTTGGGGAACCTGCAGTTGAATTATGCCTCGGTTGAACTTGCAATACAGACTCTTGAGAATGTTGCCAAGCTGAGCAAGGGAGACCAGATGCTTCTGCCCATAGGCTCGGGCGCATACATCAAATCCAAGGTTGAGAACAACGAAGTTGCGCTTGTGGACGTGGGTGCGGGAGTTGTTGTTGAGAAGCCCATTCCGGATGCTGTGAAGTTCCTAAAATTAAGAATGAACGAGATGGATTCGATGAGGGAAAAGCTCCAGAAGAATTTCGGGGAAGTCTCCAACAGGATGAAGTCCCTTGAGGAATCTGCAAACAAGCTCATGGAGAAGTTAAAGAGTTCACAAACTCCCAAGGACAAGGAAGTCCACCAGGAGTACAGGTAGGGTCAAATTGCAAAACCGGGCGAGAAGAGATGTTCAACCTTCTGAAAAATAAGCTCTCCTCGTTTGTCAGCTCTCTTTCTAAAAAAGTTGAGGAGAAGCCGGAAGAGCCAGCCAAAGCCCCAGCCGAGCCCAGGGAGAAGCCTGTCCAGAAGCCAAAGGAAGAGAGGAAATCAGAGGTGAAGCTCAGCATTGAGACAAGGGTCAGGAGCGTGCTTTCCTCTCAAGTTGAGATAAAGGAGAAGGATATATCGAGCCTCTTGGACGAGCTTGAGTTCTCCCTGCTTGAGGCTGATGTTGCCTATGATACGGCCCGAAGCATAACTTCAGAGCTTAAGAAGAAGCTCATAGGCCTTCGCGTGAAGAAGAGCGAGGTGAGCAGAACAGCGAATGATATCATACGCTCAACGCTGCTCGAGATGATGGAAAAGGAGAAGCCGAACTTGGTTGAGCTGGCGAGGGCGAAGGCATCAAAAGGAGAGCCTTTTGTACTGCTTTTCCTAGGACCGAATGGCTCGGGCAAGACGACCTCAATTGCAAAGGTTGCGAATCTTCTGAAGAAAAACGGCATATCCTGCGTTATTGCTGCCGCGGATACCTGGAGGGCAGCATCGCAGGAGCAGACAGAAATCTGGGCTGGAAGGCTTGGAGTGAAAGCCGTTGGAGGTCAGTATGGTTCAGACCCAGCCTCAATTGCATGGAATGCATCTGCCCACGCCAAGGCAAAGGGAATCAATGCAGTTCTCATAGACACGGCTGGGAGGCAGGAGACAAGCAAGAATCTCATGAAGGAGCTGGAGAAAATGAACAGGGTGGTGAAGCCGGACTTGAAGATATATATTGGGGAGGCTCTGACTGGAAATGCAATTATCGAGCAGGTCAAGGAGTT
>JAPLWT010000063.1 GCA_026396455.1 Microcaldota archaeon
GCCAGCTTGCCGTAGCCTGCATCAGCTTGAACTTATGCGCCTCCATCATTGCGTTTGCGTGTATCCTAACCAGGTACACCCCCAGAATTATCGTTGCAAGAATCCCTATTCCAATCTCCAGAGAGAAAAGGAAGCTTAGCAGTTCCCATACCGCTACAATAAAAATCGGCGAGAAGGGGATTACTAGGGAGAGCATATAGATATGCTGCTTCAAGCTCCCGACTCCCCCAGAAAGCATAGCAAAAGAGTAGGAGATGAACGAGTTGATAAGCCATGTTCCCATAAACAAGAGGAACAGCGAGGTGTAAATGAAGGAGTTCATGAGTGTGCCAACCTCCTGCCATTCTCCCGGCTTCGCAGTCAGGATGACGAACAGCACTGAAACTATACAGGCATTTATAACTCCTACAAGGATGTTCATTGTGATTCCTGCAAATGACGCCTCTTCAAGGCTTCTTCTTAATGATGCAGAATGCCCAATAAACGAATAAAACCATCCCGTCCAGTTCATCAGGCTATGCCTAGGAGTTTCTTCACTGCTCGCCCTTATCTGTGCTACCGCGCAATCCGAGCAACGACTGCCAAAGGCCTTGCACTCTTCGCAGAGTGGCTTTCCGCATTCTGAGCACCTCGAAACAGCATCCTTGCCAGGGTGGTAAGCACACTCCATTCAAATCGATACATTAACTTTCAGCCGGTTAATATAGCTTTCTGAAAAGAAGTTAAAAATAAGAAAAAAAGCTCATATGTTCCCAATCCCGAACTCCACTCTGCTGGCATTTATAGGAGTTGGACAGCATACGAGCAGCAACCTCTCGCCGTTCTTCTTTATGAATGAGGTCACATTCCTCCTGTCCAGGAATGAGACGAGCTCATCGATTTCCTCATCCTTGAGCTTGCTTATATCCATTTTCATCTTGACCACCTCTTCACTGCTAAAAGGTGGTTTTGCCTGATATTTAAAGGGGCGGAAGGGGGGTAACTTTCCAGGTTCATTCTATGGGTATGCTCTCAGCTTTCGGCTTGCTCTTCTCTTTCTTCTGAAGGCACACTTCTAGTACCCCATTTTTGTAGTTTGCCTTGGCGCTCTTTGAATCCACTGCAGAAGGCAGCTTAACCTCTTTGTAGAAATCCGCCTCCTCACACGGAGCCGATATCGTCAGCGTTCTATCAGTCGTATTAAGCTTTATTTTGTTCTTGTCAACTCCCGGGAGCTCAACAATTACGGTTATGCTATCTTCCCTCTCGATCACATCCACAAGCGGCTCCCTCTTGTCAGCTATCATCGGCCCCTTTATTGTTGGCTTTACATTCCCGAACTGCTGTATCACGGGCTTGCCGTCAGGGCCCACCCTCATGTTCACCCCGAAAACAAGGGGCTCACCGCTCTTTAGATCGCTAAACCCCGCCCCCATCGCCCTCTTCATCAGCTCATCCATTACCCTTCTGATATCGTCAAAATCCCCGAATACGTCGTCACCAAAGAAATCAAAAGGGTCGCCAAAATCTCTCTTCTTCTTCCTGTCAGCCATTCTCTCACCTTCCCATATTAGATTAGAACGAGAAAATATAAATTTATTTCCAGATAACTCATCCTTTCGCAGCTTTCCCCTTCTCAACAAGCCTCTTGGCAAGCTCGGCCCTGTTTATGAGCTTCTTGTTGAAATCCTCCTTCTCTTCAGCAGTCATGAGCTTCCCGTAAACGAACTTGGTGTACTCCTGCGAAGTCTGGGAGATGTCCAGTAAAATTGTATGCAGTTGCGGCACAGACAGTTTCAACTCCTCCGGTCTAATCACGTCTATCCCTATTGGCCCGTACCTGAAACACACGTTCAAGATGGCGTTGAAATCACGGGCTAGAAGCGTCACCTCGGCCGATGTGGAGTGCATCCCCTCGAACTCTATAGGTTCATCGATGCTCCCGGTAGCATAAACTACTCCGGGTTCGTGCGTCAGCCTGGTCACCATATCCACCATGGAATTCTGTATGATCTCCGGCGAATTGCCATGTATGTCAAAATACATGACCGTCAAAAGCCCGCCTTTTTTGACTATTTCGTCATTAACTTCCTCAACACTTTTATTGGCCATCTGACAACCTCTTCAGCTCGTTAATACATTTCTGTTTGAGTTAGAATATATGCTACCCATTCTTAATTAATTCTATGCATTCCTCCAAGCCGACAAGCTTCTCCTCTCCGCTCTCAAAGTTTCTGAGCTTCACCTTACCCTGCTTCATTTCCTCCTTGCCTATTATGACCACGAATGGAATCTTCAGTGAATTTGCATAGTTGAGTTGCTTTCCAAGGGACCGGCTCCTCAGATCGAACATTGCGGGTATGCCGCTTCCCCTGAACTTCTTCGCAGCTTTCAGAACCTCGTCAGTGCAACTCTCATCCACACCTGCGACGAATACGCCCCTCCCGCTTTTCACATACTCTTTCGCCATAACTTCGGCAATTCTGTCAATGCCAAAGCTGATTCCAGTTGCAGGTATATCCTTTCCAAGGAAGAGCCCTATCATCCTGTCATACCTGCCCCCGCCTGCCAGGCTTCCCACCCCCCCTGGGAAGAATACCTCAAAAATCGGGCCGGTGTAATACTCCATCCCCCTTGCCAGGCTGAAATCCACCTTGAAATACTCCTCCCTGCCGATCTTTCCAGCACAGGCAAGCACTTCCCTCACTTCCTCAATTCCCTCCTTGCCCTCCTGTATCCCGCCTATGAGCCTCTCCGCTTCCTTGAGGACCTCATCAGCTTCTCCCTTGATTGATAGAAGTTCCATGAGTTTCTTGCCAGCTTCCTTTGGAATTCCTCTCTGCGAGAATTCCCCAAAAACCTTCTCCTCGCCGATTTTATCCAGCTTGTCTATCGCTCTGAATGCGTCATCAACCTTGCTCCCCTCAACTCCTGCAAATTTTATCATTGCGGACAGAATCTTCCTGTCGTTCAGCCTCATTGTAAACTCCTTGAAACCAAGCTCAATGAACACATCCACCGCGCAGGCAGCTATCTCAGCATCCGCAAGCATGCTCTCGGAGCCAACTATGTCCACATCAGCCTGCAGGAATTCCCTGAATCTCCCTTTTGCAACATCGCCGTATCTCCAAACCCCGCCAATCTGGTACCTTCTGAAAGGCAGGGGTATGCTCGGGTTCATCGCAATGAACCTAGCCAGAGGCACAGTGAGGTCATACCTCATCCCCAGCCTTCTTCCGCCCCTGTCCTCAAAATTGTATGTTTCATTCAGTATCTCGGCACCCCCTGCACCCTTTGCCGACAACACCTCCCAGTTCTCAAGCGCAGGAGTCTCAAGGGGCTGGAAACCGTAGAGCCTGAAAACCCTCCTTATTCCGTCAAGCATTCTTTCCCTTACATCCATCTCCTCGGGCTTGATGTCCCTCATCCCCCTGGGAGTTGAAATAGCCTCAGGACTAGCCATAGATAACACCTCTCATGAAAGCGCAGCTAGAGAAAAGGAAAATGTCAATGAAGTAAATTCCCTCTCTGCATTCTACCACGTAATCTAACATATGGTTTTGTTTATTTAAAAAGCTACTTCTTAAGCCTAAGCTTTCAGGCAAGAGCTGCACAGACTTCTATTGTCGAAAAAACTTTCCACCAGTCGCTGCCACCACGAGCGGCCCGAATTTCTCAAATTCAAGCTGCCAAACAGCCTCGGCCGTTCCCAGCTCGAGCCAGTCAACTGAAACGACCCTTTTCACCTTGCTTGCTGCCAGCGCGCCGCATCCGCCAGTGAAAAGCAGGTAAATGCAATCGTTCTCTTCCATGGCTTCATAACTTTCCTTGTTCATGCCGCCCTTTCCTATGATTGCTTTCGGCTCGTACTTCCATACGAATGCAGGAGTGTTATTGTTCATTCTAGACGAGGTGGTTGGCCCCGCAGAAAGGACTTCCCACGCACCGCCAATCTTTCTCACAAGCGGGCCGCAATGGTATACCACTGTCCTCTTGCCGCATGGTGCCTCCTCGCTTAGTGATCTCTTTATTGCCTTGTCGCGCATCGTGTATACCTTGCCTGTGAGGTAAACAATGTCCCCTAACCTGAGTTTCGGGAACTTTTCACTTGCGTCTAAATCCACCTTACCTCCCCTCCCTTAATGCGCATTCCTGCTCTTCTTGCGCACCAGCACTGGATATTCACTGCCACGGGCAGTGCGCCGGTGTGGGTTGCAGCGGTCTCCATGTTGACGCCCAGACAAGTCGTTTTTCCACCAACTCCCATCGGTCCTATTCCCAGCGCGTTAATCTCTTTCAGTAGCTCCCTCTCCCTTTTGTTTGGCCTGTCTATCCTTCGCAGCAAGGCCTTTTTCGCCAGCAAAGCGCAATGGTCTATTGTTCCCCCTATGCCCAGCCCAATGATGACGGGCGGGCACGCCTTTCCGCCTGCAAGCCTTACTGTTTCGAGAGCGAACTCCTTTATCCTCCCCCATCCATCCAGTGGGTTCAGCATTGCAACCATGCTCATATTCTCGCCCCCACCGCCTTTGGGCATATACCAAACATCAGTATAGCCAGTGTCGCAATGAACAAAATTTACAAAAGGCGCGTCCGTTCCAGTGTTATCTCCTGTATTCTCCCTGGTTAACGGGTCAACCATATTCGGCCTTATAACGGCCTCCTTTGTCGCTTTTCTCACAACTGATTCAAAATCAATTCCAGGCATCTTTTTTCCAAAAATGAAGAATATGGGCCAGCCAGTGTCTTGGCAAAGCGGGATGTTCTTTTGCTTTGCTATCCTTATGTTTTCCAGAATACACTCCATTTGCACTTTCGCGGTTCCCTTTTCTTTTTCAGCTGCCTTCCTTATTGCTTTCTCTACATCCCGAGGTAGAACTGTAACGCTCTTTCTCACCAGCTCAAATGCCTCTCTCTCAAACATAGCAAACCCTTATCAGCAATAATAGTTATAACCATTTGGTCTAAAGATTCCCTAACAATTTCCTCTACTTTGAATGGCAAATAGATTAATATATACCTTCTTGCTAACCTCTACTCATGGCAAAGCATTTCGGAACAGATGACGTAACTAAAGATGAGAACCTATTCGGTTTCGCGATAATAATAGTCACTACAGTAGTAGTCATGGCCCTCGTATACATGCAGCAGGGGTTGAGCATATACACCCTCATCATACCGCTCGTAACCGTTGCTGCCCTGTTCTTTGCTTACGAGACCTTCAAGGCATTCCTGAGGATGGTAGGGAAGGAGCTTGAGAAGGGCAAGAGCGAAGCAGATGAGGACTATGTAAAGAGGAAGCTGCTCATGCTCGTATGCCCAAAATGCAAAGCTAAGAACCCATCAGATTCAACCTGTTGCTTCAACTGCGGGGAGAGGCTATAAATTACTTCTTTTCCAAATCTACTTTGATGATGAATTAAAGATCTGAAGCCTCCGGCTTATGAAGAAGATCTTGAGTTCTGAAATAGGTCATTATATGAAGTTAATCGCTAGCTTATTAGTCTTACTTGCAGCCGGAATCCTGCTTAGTGGATGTTTGAGGCAGGTATCCTGCAATCCGCCTCATGTGCAGATTGGCGCCAGATGCTGCTTGGACTCCAACAACAATTCAGTATGCGACGAGGATGAGATTCCTCCAATGAACCAGACTCCGCAGAATGATACTCCTGCCAACTTTACGAATATGACAGTCAACCCAGAAAGCAATAAGTCTCAAGTTATAGAAAGCGACTTTGTTGAATTCTTTGGAGCGGGATGCATCCACTGCCAGAGAATGGCTCCGATAGTATCGCAGGTGGAGAATGAAACAGGGGTAAATTTCACGAAGCTGGAGACATGGAGCAACGAAACCAACTACGATCTGTATAAGCAGTACGAGCCCGTTATAGTGCACGACTGCGGCTTGTCCGGAGTTCCCGCTTTCATAAACATGAGGACTGCTCGGGCAATATGTGGGGAGATGGTTGCCAGCGACCTGAAGCAATTCGTCAAAGAGAACTCTAACTCAAGCAATGAATAATTGGGGAAAACAAGTTCTGCGGAGTCAAAACATTCACTATTGCAAATATATTTAAATACCTGCGGGCAATAATTAACTCAGTATGCGCTGCGTGGGTTTAACCCACAACTGGCGCAAGTAGGTGAAAAAATGGGATTTAGAAATGAAGGACCTTCGAGAAGACGTGACTTCGGTAGGAGATCAAGTAATTTTGGCGGACCGAGAGAGATGAGCAAGGCCGTCTGCTCCGACTGCGGTGCAGAATGCGAGGTTCCTTTCAAGCCAACAGAGGGAAGACCTGTTTATTGCAGGGATTGTTGGCAGAAACACAAAACATACTAAGGAAAAATAGAAAGTTAAAATAGCGCTTCTTTTAGTATTTTATCTTTCTTCTTCTCTAGCATAAGCGCTAGACACTTTTTTTAGGTGAAAACAACACTGCCTGGGAGTCTTTCATTAAAATATATAGAGGCAGGACCAGGTAGCTACCTCACTGGCAGGTAGTTCTTGAAAATCGCAATTTTTTCGATTGGAATTTTTGGGAAATCCGTGATAAGCATGAGATTTGCATAGTAAACAGCAGAATGCACTGGCCCGCTCTTTAAAATCCTCCTTGCTGATGTGACAACCCGGGGGTTAGGGAGGTAGACAACTCTCCCTTTCTTCCAGAGCCTTCTTGCAAAAGCGCCATCTTCCATTGGCTGGTTAGGAAAGCCGCCGGCTTTGAAGAAAGTGTCCCTTCTTACGGCATTGTTGAAGCCGAGTATTTCCCCCTTCCCACGCATTCCCCTGAGAACAAGGTAACTGTTGGAAAGCTCCTCAACGGTATCGAGAAGCTTGCTGCGTTTGTCAAAGGTAAAAGAGCAGGACAGGCCGCTTATTTCATCATCCTCAAGGACAGCCCTGGCAACTTCGAGGTAATTAGGGGGTATCATCGTATCTGCATCCACGAAAACCAGAACTCTGCCTCTTGATTTCTCTGCGCCTGTGTTCCTCCCGATCCATATCCCCTTTCTCTTAACAGTCACCACTTTGTCCGCGTACTTCTCGGACAGCTCCACTGTCCTGTCTTGGCTGCCATTATCCGCGACTATGACCTCATAATTGAATGAAGCCTTTTGCCTGCGGGCTGACTCCAGCGTTTTCACGATGTATTTTTCTTCATTGAGTGCAGGTATTATTATTGAAGCCCCAACCATTTTTTACTCACCTTCAAAGCTAATCATTATCGGCAAGAATATTTATAAACTCCTTCTGAACCTGCAAATTTTAATAGTTAGCAGCCTAATCCATACTGGGAGGTGCAACATGAAAAACACTATTGAGAATCTGACAAAGGCGTTTATCGGGGAATCTATGGCGAGGAACAGGTATATCTTCTACTCGAAAATTGCGAGAAATGAGGGCTTTGAGCAGATTGCAGAAATTTTTCTCATAACTGCGGACAACGAGAAGGAGCATGCCAGCTGGCTTTTCAAGCTCATCAACCAGCTGAAGAAGAAAAGCAAGGAGAATTTTGATGAGATAAAGGTTGAGGCTTCCGTTCCCACTGTTCTTGGGACCACTGTAGAAAACCTGAAGGCTGCAATTGCGGGGGAGAATTACGAGCACACCAAGATGTACCCAGAATTCGCTGATGTTGCCGCGAAGGAAGGATTTCCAGAGATATCCGGGAGGCTTAAGGCGATTGCCGTTGCGGAAAGCCACCATGAGGAGAGGTACAGGAAGCTGCTGAAAGAGGTGGAGGCAGGCACTGTTTTCAAGAAGGAGAGGGGAGTATGGTGGGTCTGCAGGGAATGCGGCTATGTTCACTTCGGAAAGCAGCCGCCTGAGAAATGCCCTTCATGCGACCATCTGATGAGCTTCTACCAGCTCAAGTGCGAGGAATACTGAGCTTAGCAAGCATGAGCGGGAAACAGGAAGTTGCTGGTGCATAAGTGAAGGGTGAATAAGATCAAGAGGACAGTGAGAATTGTAGGCATGCATTGCACCAATTGCGCCCTGAATATAGAAAAAGGCCTCATGGATACTGAAGGCATCAGAGCAATAAATGTGAACTTTACAACAGAAAAGGCAGTTGTGGAGTTTGACGAAAAGAAGCTGAGTGAATCAAAACTGCTTGAGAGGATAAGGGAGCTTGGATATTCCGGGGAATTTGTCGAGGCTGGTTTTGACAGGGAGAAGGAGATAAGGGAAGGAGAGGAAAGACACCTTAGGAGACTGCTGTTAATCAGCATTGTCTTTGCCCTGCCGGCATTCATCATAGGGATGTTCCTGATGGACTTTCCATCAAGGGGCTATGTGCTGCTATTCCTTGCAACCCCGGTGCAATTTATTGTAGGGTGGAGGTTCTACAAGTCCGCCTGGGCAAGCCTGAAGCGGAAAACTGCAAACATGGATACTTTGGTTGCACTTGGCACCAGCATAGCCTACTTCTACTCACTCTATCTGGTAACTCAAGATGTGATGGGGGAAACGTATTTCGAAACATCTGCTGTTCTGATAACTTTTGTCATCCTGGGAAAGTACCTGGAAGCAGTGGCTAAAGGGAGGACTAGCCAGGCAATAAGAGAGCTGATGCGGCTCTCACCAAAGCATGTAAGAATCCTCGTAAATGGAAAGGAAAAAATAATTCCAGTTGACGAGGTGAAAACAGGGGACATAATTATGGTCAAGCCGGGCGAGCAGATTCCAGTGGATGGCGTGGTAATATCCGGTGACTCAAGTGTTGATGAGTCAATGATCACAGGTGAGTCCATCCCGGCTGAGAAATTCAGGAGTTCAAAGGTTTATGGCGGGACTCTGAATAAGCACGGGTTCTTGAAGATAAAGGCTACTAGAGTGGGAGCGGATTCAGTCCTCTCCAAGGTAATCCGCCTCATAGAGGATGCCCAGATGAAGAAAGCGCCCATACAGAGCTATGCCGACAGGATTTCAGCATATTTTGTACCGACAGTGATTCTGATTTCGCTGATTACTTTCAGTATATGGTTTTTCGCACTCCACCAAACACTTTCATTCTCTCTCACAACTGCAGTGGCGGTTCTCGTAATATCCTGTCCCTGCGCTCTGGGGCTTGCCACTCCGACTGCCATAATAGTGGGAATTGGGAAGGGCGCTAGGAATGGCATTCTGATAAAAGGCGGGGAGGTTCTTGAGAAAGTCGATAGGATAGATGCAATTCTGCTGGACAAGACAGGAACGGTGACAGTGGGAAAGCCTGCCGTAACCGATGTCATATCCTTTGGTGAAATGAGGAGAGGGGAGGTGCTGAGCCTTGCCGCAAGCATTGAGAAGGCTTCTGAGCATCCCCTTGCAGATGCGATAGTTGAAAGAGCTGGCCAGGAGGAGCTGAATATCTTCGCTGTGTCCAAATTCAAATCAGTTACGGGCAAGGGC
>JAPLWT010000046.1 GCA_026396455.1 Microcaldota archaeon
GAAAGGCAGGGATAGAGACATTGCTATGCGCGGATTCTGTTGAAGAAGCAAAGAAGATTGCTACGCTCAGCCCGAGTTATATAGCGGTTGAGCCGCCCGAACTCATAGGCTCCGGGATATCTGTTTCAAAAGCAAAGCCAGAAATTGTAAGTGATGCTGTAAGCGAGGTAAAGAGAATAAATAACATCCCAGTGCTCTGCGGTGCAGGAGTCTCGACTGGGGTGGATGTTAGGAAGGCTGTGGAGCTTGGAGCGAGTGGAGTGCTGCTTGCTTCTGCTTTTGTGAAGGCTAGCAACCCCAAAGCAGTTCTGCTTGATATGGCGAACTCCATCAAGGCCTGAAGCTGTTGATCGAATCATTAAATTGTTTCAGGTATTTGTCGAAAGCCTGCTCTGCTGCTGTTGCTGTTAAGCTGTACCTTGTCTTATTGTGCACAAAGAATACCTGCCTGCTTCTCACCTTCATGTTCATTGAAACATAACTATAATCTATCTGCTTTGCGTTTATGTTTTGTATCATCGTATCGTTTTCTGATATCTCGGTGTAATTCTGAAGCAGCATGCCCAGGCCTGTCTTGCTCTTTGCGAAGTATATCTCTGTGGTCTCATTCGCTTCGGCATTATCTGTCAGGACTATTATCTGCGTGGTGAAGTTACCCTCTGTCGCTCCAAATATAGAAATTTCGCCCTGCACAGAGCCCTCCTCAATAATCCAGTTCAACGGAGCTATTATGGAGAAATTTCTGAATTCATCCACGTATGGCTCTCCCGGGTTTGGAGGCAGAGTGTCCACGAACCTGAAATCGTCAACTTCTATATAGTTTCTGTTGGAAACATCCACAACATTTATGGTTCCCTTCTTACCTTGGTAGTCTGACACGTTCCACACTATTCTCCGGAAAGGTGAGAATGGGTTGTCTGGTCCAAGGTGGTGTATGACAGTGTTGTTTACCACCAAATCCACATAAATCTGATCGGAAAGTTGTCCTATAACCAAGAATTCCAGATAATCCTTGTTTATGAAGAATTCTTCGGATTTCAGGGTTCCCATCGCGCCCTTATCCATGTTTGGCAGGTAGCTCGATGCAAAATGTGAACCGCTATAGCCGGAGTAGGGTACATTCAGGTATAACCCCTGCAAATTTGCCAGATCACCATCCGAAGGCGCTGAGCCGAAAGCATTTCCGGTTGCATTCCAACCCGCGTATCCATCCTCAAAATCCCCGTTCTTTATGCCACTGCTTGGAGGCTGAGGACTGCACTGGATTGTACCAGCCACGCAACCGTACTTGCAGTTTGCCGGGCATATGACAATTCTGCATACGCTCGTTCCTGGCTCGCATCCGAACGGGCATGTTGCTTGGCATGTTGGCGCTATCCTACAACTATCATTCTCGCATCCGAACGGACATATGTTTGTCCTGTAAACGCAATTTCCCATATTGGGATCACATTCGCCGTTTGTATCCAATTTGCTCTCATCCCTGCATTTATCCTTGCAGGTAACATTTGCACATAAATCATTCGGCGGGCTTATGCATGTGACGTTATCGGGAAGGCACCCCAGGTTGCATTCTGGCGGGCATGCCGTCTGATTGTTTGACGGTGAGCAGAATGGGGAGGGGCATGGGCAACCAAAAAGTAGCATTGAGAGGACTATCATACATATTGCTTCAGCTTTCATGCGAACCACCACCTAGATTATCGGTCTCTTGCTTAGATAGCGTGAGAGCGACAGCTTCTCGAAGGGCTTGCCTTTGAGCTTGCTCCTAAGCATAACCGTAAGCTCCTCCATTGTGAGCGTCTTCCTCTCCCCGCTCTCCCTTACCCTGATGCTGAATTTCTTGCTCTCCATCTCCCGGTCCCCTACCACCAGTATGTACGGGACCCACTCCTTCTCAGCTTCCCTTATCTTCTTCTCAAGCGTCTCCTGCCTGTCATCTATGTCAAGGCGCACATCCTCAAGCTCGAGTTGATGCGCTATCTCACCGGCATACTCGACATGTTTGTCCGTTATCGGGACTATTCTAACCTGCGTTGGTGAAAGCCAGAGCGGAAGCATCGGGACCTTCTTGTTCGCTATCTTCTCCGCTTCAGTCTCCAGCAGTGCGTATATTACCCTCTCTATGCTGCCGCTTATCGAGGTATGCAGTATCAAGAGCCTCTCCTTCTTCCCTTCCTTGCTGGTGTAGCTCAAGTCGTATGTTTCTGAATTTTCAACATCTATCTGCACAGTCGAAAGGGCGGATGCCTTCTTGGCAGAATCTACGAAATTGAACTCGAATTTGGTGATGAAGTAGGCATATCTCGTGTCAAACAGTTCTATCAATACGGGTTTGCCAACTTTCCTTATCATGCTCAGGTACCATTCTTTGTTCTCATTGAAGAAGTCTTGCTGGACCCTGAAGCTAGTCTCAAATCCCAGACCCAGCATCTTCATCCATTCATGGCATTTCATGTACTGGCTGTCGAATTCCTGCTTGGCCTGTTCCATATTACCGCATAGCGTGTGCATATCGGGCATCGTGAACGCCCTCAGCCTCTTAAGCCCTGCAAGCTCCCCGGACTGCTCCCTCCTGAAGCTGTAGCGAGTCAGCTCAAACATCTTCAACGGTAAATTTTTGTATGAGATGACCATGTCATGGGTCATGAGGAACTGCCCAAAGCAGGCTGCGAAGCGAAGGAAGAACTTCTTGTCATCGGACTCCACAGAATACTGCCTTGCTGGGAATCGATTCATATATTTCTTCAGAGCAGGATGCTCGTAGTCATACATTATAGGGGTCTCAACTTCCATCGCCCCGTAGTCTATGCAGAAGTCGCTGATTGCCCTCTCGAGCAGCTTCTTTATGAGCCTTCCATTGGGCGGCCACCTGAAGTTTCCTGCATCGCTTCCAGGTTCGTACTGCGTTATGCCGTGCTCCTTCATTATCTTTATGTGCGGAGGCTCTGCCTCATACGCCCTTACCTTCTCCGTCTCGTACTTCACGAAGCTCTTGAAATCTTCCAAACCGGTATAATCAAACTTGTCAGGAGTGACAAGCTCACCTTCCGGCGTGAGAACGAAGTATTCCCTTTTTGCCTTCTCCTCAAGCTTCAGGGATTCTGAGACTTCCTGCTGCGGGGCAGGTGCCTTCTCATCCTTTCCAATTTTAATCTCTTTTGAAAGCTCGCTGAGGGGATGCCCTTTGCATTTTATCGTGAACTGCTTGTAGTACCCAAATGGAGCCCTTGTGACTTTGTACTTCCCTTTCTCCGCAAGTTTTCCTTCAATATCCTTGAGTATGGAAAGCGCTGCGTCAGCTGAAGATGGGTTTGAAGTAAGATGAACCCAGGGGTATACAACTAGATTATCGGCATGGACCTTGCCAGCGACATCCTCTATCTCCGCAGATGCTCTCTCTGCAACCAAGCTGGGGTTGCCCTCGTCCTCCTTCTCAACAGACACGAAAATGACTAGACATTCATCTACCCTTTTCTCAGCAAGTTCTGCTTGCTCCGCTTTCGGAATTGCCTTTTGAAGCGGCTTGTACTCGACAAAGTCAGAGTGTATTGCCAGTAGCCTCATATCTATCCACTAAAGATTTGTTGGAGTATATTATAAAACTTTAGTATTTTATTGGTGTTACCCAAGGGAGAGCGTTACTTATATAAAAAGAGCACGAAAGAAACTCTTAGGGGGGTGAGGCGATGTTCGAGGAGTTCTTCGGTTCTAAAAGTATTGATGTTGCTAAAGGTGTTGAGATAGGGATTGAGCTTGAAAAGAAGAGCATAGAATACTATTCCGGGAAGTCCAAGAATATTGAGAGCAAAGAGCTGGTAAAGCTGCTAAAGTTCATAACCGTGGAAGAGGTAAACCACTTGAAACAGCTTGAAATTCTGAAGCAGAGCCTCATGAAGAATAAAACATGGGTAGGCTCGGAGAAGCTGGGTAAGCCGGAAGGACCGAAATTATATGGTAAGGGCGTTTCGCCAATGATACGGCAGGATTCCGGGGATGTTGGCATACTGCTTGGGGCCATCAGGGCCGAAGAGGAGGCAAGGGAGTTTTACGAGGAATTTTCAAGAAGAATAAAGGATGAGAAGGGAAGAAAGTTTTTCCAGAGGCTTGTGGAGTTTGAGCAGAGCCACTACGACCTATTTGATGGAATCCTAAAATCATCAGAAGTGAGGGTTGAGGGTGGGGAGCTGCCATAACGCAATCCCAGTAGTTACATTGACCTGAGTACCTTTATCCTCTTCTCAATCGGAGGATGAGTTGCGAAGAGCGAGTCCAGAGCGCTTTTTGTCGGGTCTACAAAGAAGAGATGCGAAACTGCCTCGCTCACCTGCATCTTCCCGGTATTTACGTTCCTTATCTTCTCAAGCGCACTTGCCAGTCCTTCCGGATTTCGGGTAAGCTCTGCGGAACTGGCGTCTGCCAGGTATTCTCTCCTTCTGGATATCATTGCCTGCGCAAGTCTGGTGAATACCGGAGCCAGCACTGCCAGAAGTATACCGATTATTACTACTAGTACTACCCATCCACCCCCGCCTCTTCTTTCGTCTCTGTTCCCTCCACCCAACCACATGCTTCTGACAAAAATATTGCTTATTATTGCGACTAAGCCAATAAGCACCGCCACGAGAGTGGCAAACCGTATGTCATAGTTCCTTATGTGGGACATCTCATGCCCGATCACTCCCTCAAGCTCGCTTCTGTTAAGCTTTTGCAGCAAGCCAGTTGTCACGGCAATTGAGGCGTGCTGTGGATCCTTGCCTGTTGCGAATGCATTCATCTCAGGCGAGTCAATCACATAAACTTTAGGAGCCGGCAAACCGGTTGCTATGGCAAGCCCCTCAACGGTGTTTATCAGGTAGATTTCCTTCCTCTCATCCGCAGGCCTTGCATTGACGCTTCTCAGAACTATGCTGTCACCGTAGTTATACGATACAAATATGTGAATCAGTGTTATTACCACAGCAATTGTCAAAAAGAAGAAGCTGCTCTCAGGTGAGTACACAAGACCTATTGTGAAAATAAGTGCAATTAGGAAAACAAAAACGACCAGTATGAGCAGTATGGAATCTCTCTTGTTTCTTTCCATCTGGTCGTAGAAGCTTATCTTCTCCATCCTATGCCCCGAAGTTCACTTTCACTGGTTTTCTCTCGTTTTCTTCAATTTCAAAGTATTTCCTAGAGGTCTTGCCCATGAATCCTGCGAACCAGACTCCCGGTATTGTGGAGATTATGTTGTTGTAGCCCAGCACTGAGTCATTGTAGAACTGCCTTGCATATGCAATTTTGCTCTCAATCCCCTCTAGCTGCTCTTGGAGAAGCCTGAAGTTCTCGCTTGCCCTGAGCTGCGGGTAATTCTCTGCGATAGCAAAGACTGTTTTTAAAGCAGCGCTCAACTGCCCATGCGCCTTCATCTTCTCATCAACATTGCCCGCTTTCATCATGTTCTCCCTTGCTTGGGTCACCATCTTGATAGCATCCTTCTCATGCTTCATGTATCCTTTTACAGTCTCAACCAGGTTGGGCACAAGGTCAGTCCTCTTCTTCAGTTGAACATCAATCTGAGACCAGGCGTTATCAATCCTGTTGCTCAGGACGACTATCCTGTTGTAGTAATAAGCTGCAATAGCCAGTAATGCCACTACTAGACCTCCAACAATACAGACCAGTGCTATACCAGTTCCGAATACTGACATATTCTCACCTTCAACTTCACTTTATACTCTGGAATTTAAATAATTTGCTAATCTGCATCTTTGACAAATAAAGTATTAAAAGCCGAATATGCAATATAAGTTCGAGAGGTGATTTATGTACGAGCTTAGTGAAGTCTCAGATGGAAAATGGGAGATAAAGAAGGGTGTGAAGGCAGGCATGAATGTTCCTGTTCGAGTGTATGGCACTAAGGAGCTCGCTGAAAGAATGAGGAGGGACAGGACTTTTGACCAGGCAACTAATGTGGCCTGCCTACCCGGAATAGTGAACAATTCATTCGTGATGCCCGATGGACATGAAGGGTACGGTTTTCCGATTGGGGGTGTTGCAGCTTTCAATTTCGAGAATGGAGTAGTTTCACCCGGAGGTGTCGGGTACGACATAAACTGCCTAACGGGTGATTCTAGAATCCTTACGGGTCTAGGTTATTTCAAAACCATAAATGATATATCGAACTGTTTCGCAGAAGATTCAGTAAGTTCAGGAGGTAAATCGGCAAAAATGCTCGCGATAGATAGGACTAAAGTTGTCACATTAAACACTAAGAACAACTCTCTCGAAAAGAAAGGAATGCTGGCTTTCATAAAATCACAATCAAAAAAAGATGTTTCTGAGATTAGGACATACTGCGGCTTTAGCCTGCGAGCTACGCCAGACCATAGGGTACTGACTAAGGATGGTATGAAACCTCTTTCAGAGTTGGCACGCGGTTGCGAAGTAGCGGTGTATCCTTTTCTTGGGGTTGAATATACAGCTCCATCTCATGAATTAATAGTAGGTGAAAATGACCTTCGTTCCCTACGACTCAGCGAAGAAGGTATAAAGGTGCTTAAAGACAAAGGGTTGCTACCTCTGGGTGAAGATAACTGGGCTCTGCCAATCATCGCCAAAATATTCGGGTACATGCTCGGAGATGGGTATCTGAATGAAAACGGTGATTTCCGTATCTATGGTAAACTAGAGGACATGCTGGAGCTAAGAAATGACCTCCTAGCAATAGGGTTCAAATCCTTCGTAAAAATCAGAAGCAAGGATTACAGTATAAGAACGCAGTATGGTGAGTACAAATTTAAAAGCACAGTGGCAGAGCTGGGTTTCTCGGTGGCTTCGCTCTCCAAACTCTTCATTGCACTAGGAATGCCTACCGGAAAGAAAACTGTTGCAGATTTTCAAGTGCCAGGGTGGGTGAGAAGAGCACCAAAATTCATCAAAAGACTTTTTCTAGCCGGCTTTTTTGGTGCAGAACTGTCAACTCCTTCAACTCTAAGTAAAACCGGCTTTTATTCCCCCATCATATCGCAGAATAAGAATAAACAGTATGTTGGAAGTTGCAGAATTTTCTATGGGCAACTGATAGAGCTGCTGGATGAACTCGGCATAAAAGCAAAAAAGATAAGCGTCAGAAGAGAGTACAAAAACAAATTTGGAGAAACTTATAGAATCAGGTTACTGATATCAAGCGATGAGGATAACCTGCTGAAACTGTGGAGCAGAGTAGGTTTTGAGTACAACAAAAAGAGAACACAGCTGGCTAACATATCCATTCTCTACATGCTGAAAAAGAGAAGAATTACTGATGAGAGAATAAAAATAGCTTCAAAAGTTTCAGAATATAAAAGAATAGGGCTGAAAGCAAAGGAAATAAAGGAACTCCTGATATCAAGCATAAGCAATGAAAGGTTCATTGAGAGATGTTTGTGGGGAGGTGTTAAATCTAAGCAGAGGATAACGCTTGATTTTATTTCTTTTGAGGAGTTTGTCAAAGAAAAGTCTCGAGAGCTTAGATTGCACGGAACACTTTTCGATAGGGTGGATGAGATAAGGACAAAAAATAGAGAGGAAGTCTACGATCTGAGCGTTGATGGCAACCACAACTTCATTGCAAATGGGATAATAGTTTCGAACTGCGGCGTCAGGCTCATACTCACAAACCTCTCCGAGGCAGATGTAAAACCCAGGATTAATGAGCTTATTGACAAGCTCTTCAGGAATATTCCCTCGGGAGTGGGAAGCAAGGGAAAGATAAAGCTCAGCATAGGTGAGCTTGAGGACGCTTTGAGGAAAGGTGCTCCGTGGGCCATAGAGAAGGGATACGGCTGGGAGGAGGATGCCCAGCGACAGGAGGAGAACGGAAGCGTGAAGGGGGCTGACCCATCCAAGGTGAGCCAGAAGGCAAAGAGCAGGGGTGCTCCCCAGTTCGGAACTCTGGGTGCTGGCAACCACTTCCTGGAGGTTCAGAGGGTTGAAAGCATAGCTGATGAGAGAACTGCGAAAGCATTCGGGATTGTTGAGAAAGGTCAGGTCATGGTGATGCTTCACTGCGGCTCAAGGGGATTCGGGCACCAAGTATGCGACGATTATATACGGGTAATGCTGAACGCTTCGAAGAAATATGGGATAAAACTGCCAGACCCAGAGCTGTGCTGCGCCCCACTCAACTCGCAGGAGGCAGAGGATTACTTTGGCGCGATGTATTCCGCGGTTAATTATGCATTCTGCAACAGGCAGGTAATGATGCATTGGATAAGAGAGACTTTTGAGGATGTGTTCAAAAAAAGCGCGGATGCGCTTGGCATGAAGCTTGTTTATGACGTATGCCACAATATAGCAAAAGTCGAGGAGCATGATGCCACAATATAGCAAAAGTCGAGGAGCATGAGCTCAGCGGTACGAGAACTAAGCTGTGCGTGCACAGGAAGGGGGCAACAAGGGCATTCCCAGCTGGAAGGCAGGAGATTCCATTGATATATAGAAGCGTAGGGCAGCCTGTCATAATACCCGGCAGCATGGGTACAGCTTCCTACATCCTTGTAGGAGATGAAGGGGGTAAAGAGTGCTTCTACTCAACTTGCCATGGAGCTGGGAGGACGATGAGCAGGCATGAAGCAATAAGGACATACCCCGGTAAGGAGGTCAAGCAAAACCTTGAGAGCAGGGGGATACACATTAGAGCAACCGAGTGGGATGTAATATCAGAAGAGGCTCCTGGCGCGTATAAGGATATAGACGAGGTTGTGAAGGGGGTGGCACTCGCAGGGATTTCTAGAGTAGTAGCCAGGCTATCACCCCTTGGGGTTGCAAAAGGTTGATACTATAGGTTGCTGGCTTATTTTCTGAAGAAAGTTTCAGATATGCTTAGCCAAGATGAGCCAAATATTTATAGAAGGAAGCGCTTGCTATATC
>JAPLWT010000028.1 GCA_026396455.1 Microcaldota archaeon
GAGTGGAAAGACAACCACCACTGCGAAGCTTGCAAAATTCTATAGGGACAGGGGGCTGAGTGTGGGTTTGACCTGCTGCGATACTTACAGGCCCGCTGCCTACGAGCAGGTGGAGCAGCTCTCAGCAAAAACCGGAGTGCCGTTCTATGGAATCAAGGGAGAAAGCGACGTTAAGAGGATAGTGAAAGGCGGGCTGGAGCACTTCAAGGATAAGGACGTCGTGATTGTTGACTCTTCAGGAAGGGATGCTTTTGACTGGGAGCTCTCTAAGGAGCTGAAGGATATAAACGATGCGCTAAGGCCTGATGAGAAATTCTTGGTTGTCAGCGCGGACATAGGGCAGATTGCAAAGAAGGAGGCGGATGAGTTCAACAAGATAGTTGGCGTAACAGGAGTGATTGTGACGAAGATGGATGGCAGTGGAAAAGGCGGAGGTGCCCTAAGCTCGGTTGCTGCGTCTGGGGCTAAAGTGGCGTTCATAGGGACAGGGGAGAAGCTTGATGATTTCGAGGTGTTTGATGCAAAGAAGTTCGTTGGCAGGCTTCTGGGCTTCCCGGATTTGGAGGCATTGCTTGAGAAGGTGAAGAACGCTGGGATTGAGGAGGAAGTGAAGGCTGAGAAAATCCTTGAGGAGGAGCTGACCATAGAGAGCTTCTACGAGCAGCTCAAGGCAACCAAGAAGCTGGGCCCCCTCAAGAGCATCTTCCAGATGATGGGCATGGTGGATCTTCCCAAGGAGTTGATGGAACAGAGCGAGGAGAAGCTGAAGAGGTATGAGGTGATTATAAACTCAATGACGAAGAATGAGAGGAAGGATGTTGATCTTGTTAGGAAGAACAAGGCGAGGATGGAGAGGATAGCAAAAGGTTCCGGCACATCTGTTGAGGACATCAAGGACTTGATCTCGCAGTTTGAGAAGATGAAGAAATTCTTGGATGCTTTCAAGAAGAACAGGGGACTGAGGAGACAGGTAGAGAGATTCATGAAAGGCGGGGCTGGGAAGCTCGGATAACGCTTTTATATCTTGCATTCATTTACATAGTAACTACAATCGATAAAGGTGCGAGAATGAATGTAATGTCTTTCCTCATTTACTTTGCAGTTATTTTCATTATTGCATATTCTCTCCCGCTATTTGAGACCTGGATGGGCATGCCGCAGGATTTGATGGCAATTATTGGGAAAATTATCAGGGCATTGCTAGTTGTATTTGTCATATTGGGTTTGGTGAAGTTCAGCGAATGGTGGATGACGAGCCACTTTAAGCTGTCTGAGGACGAGAAGAGGTACTTCATGGGTGTTGCGAGGTATCTTGGGATTGCGCTCACTCTGTTTCTCATAGGTTTTATGTATATAGGCGATGCTTCATCACTGACTCTCTTCTCAGGGCTTATTGGTGCGGGGCTTGCCTTAAGTCTCCAGCCTACAATGCTCAATATTGTCGGATGGATTTCCATAGTTGCCTCAAGATTGTACAGGATAGGCGACAGGGTTTACATCGGAGACAGCGTGTGGGGCACCCTAGGTGACGTCTCTGACATAAACCTCTTCTTTACAAGAATAAACGAGCTGGACAGGGAAAGCTGGCAGGAGACCGGGGGATTTGTGAGCGTACCGAATAAGCTCGTACTGGACAAGGGCGTTGTGAATTATACCGCTGAAAGCCCGTTCATGTGGGATGAAATGTCTTTCAAGATAGCATACGGGAGTGACTACCAGCTTGCTAAGAAGCTTGCAGAGGATGCAGTTAAGAAAGTGGTGGGAGAAAAAATGAAGGATGCGGCAAAGTTTCTGAGCCTCAGGAAATACACGCTCAAGATAAGGGATATAAAAGAGGAGCCGATAGCGTACGTTTCTATGGAAAGCGGAGCGATAAGAGTTGCCGTGCGCTATCTTGTTGCTGCGAGGAAGAAAAGACAGACCGAAGCGCAGATAACCGAGGAACTTCTTAAGGACCTCAGGAGGAATAAAAGCAGGATAAAGATGTTGGGGTGAGGGAATGGATGTAACAATGCTGAGGTATGTCATATGCCTGATTGGCTGCGCTGCAGCAACGTATTATGACCTTTTCAACAGGAGAAACGTTCCCGCATATGTCACATACGGACTGGTCGCTCTTGGAATTCTTTTCACCCTGGCAAGCCTCGATGCATCTGTCATAATGCAGAATTTTGCCGTAGCCATTGCAATTTTTGCAGTTGGGTATCTGCTCTACAGGGCCGGCCAGATAGGAGGGGCGGATGTGCTGGTGTTCGTTTCCATAGCGCTTCTGCTTCCAGAAGGTCCCCAGCCTCTTCTCACTTCAGTCAAATCCCCCTTTAGCTATCCGTTTGTGCTCTCCGTATTCCTTTTTTCAGGAGTTCTGGGGGTGTTTGGGATATTCCTCAAATACGTACCGAGAACTCTTTATGATGCGATGAAGGGAGAAGAAGTCAAACTGAATACTTCGCATGTTTTGCAATCCGTTCTGCTACTTTTCATCTACTCCGTCTTCCTTTACTACATAAATACGCTGGCACCTTTGCCACAATTACCCGCTTTCATTTTCATGGTGGTAGTCGTATGCGCGACCATCCTCTTCTCGCTCAAGGACTACATAAGCGATAGGTACCTGATAGAGATGGTGAGTGTCAGGGAGATAGATGAGGAGGATATACTCGCGGTTGATAAGATGGATCCGAGAGTTGTGAAGAAATACGGGCTTGACAAACTGCTCACAGTGGAACAGATAGGCAAACTCAAGAAAATGGGCAAGGGAAAGAAGTTTCCGGTGTATACCAACATGCCGGTTTTCATGCCATACGTGCTCATATCATTAGTTGCAGCATTGTTGTTTGGGGACCCATTGACATACTTCTATCCGTTTGGCGCCGTGTGATTGAGCAGACTTGCCCTCTCCAGGCCAATTCCGTTCACGGCGATTCGTGCGGTGCGGTTTTCCAGCTCCTCTATTCTGAACCTCTCCTTTATGAACTGTTCGATGACCCATATGTTTGTCTTTATGTGCGTGGTGAGTTCGCTAACCGTGACAGAGGATTCGCCCTTCGCCAGAGCCATGTAGACGAGCAGCTGGTCTCCCATATGCTTGTCAAGTGCAGCACCGCTTTTTATTTCAGCCAAGAGTCCTTTTGCTGCTTCCTCGCCAACCTTCTCTGATTTTTTGCCAAGCATCCCAAGAGATGATGCGCCCATTATGCTGTTCTCGCACACCGCCCACAGTGCGATGGCAGAGCCTTTTGAGAGTGACGGAAGCACCAGCTTTTGAATTTCTACATCGCCGTATCCATTTTGTGCTAGCAGCTGCCTTGCGGACTCGGCCTGCCTTTCAACAACGATTTCCGGCAGGTTGGAGCAGAGCGAGATACCGGAGATGCTTATCAGCTTGCCGGGAGATTCCAACCTCAGCGGCTGCAGGCTGTCCACGGGCTTGGAGGAGAATTTAACAGCGCCTCCTCCCTTCGGGTACCAGCCAACTCTCTCAAGCTCAAAGGAGGATGGGGAGTAGCCCATCTTCCCCAAAAGCGGGAAGAACACCTCCTTTACGAAATGGAAATTGGGCGACCAGGCTACATGAGTCCCGCCGTTTATCCTAAATTGGACTTCGGAAGGAGAGAATGCCGCGATAGGGAGAAGTGTCTGCATCACAAGCATTGAGGAGCCGGCAGTCCCTATGTTGAATTTGAAGTCCCCGCCTTTGATGGTGCTTGGTGAATATGACAGTCCAGTAGAACCTTTAGCCAAGCTATCTACCTTTGCATCAGTCAGCCGCGCAGCTGCTTCCACTCCCATGAGGTGCTGTGCCTGCATCCCGGGTTTGTTCCTCTTGGCCCTTATGTTGAATAGTTTCACCGGGGCTCCCAGCACTGAAGAAAGCGAAACTGACGAGCGCAGTATCTGGCCGCCTCCTTCCATCTCATCGGCTTTTATCTCAATCATGCTATCAGTATTTGAGCAAAGGAATAAATATAAGCAAGAGGAGAGAAAATGTTGTGGAGCAATAAGCCGGCAGTGCGAGGGCTTCGGGTTATCTGGAGTTCTAATTGATTCACGCACTCACGCTCATGACATGTGAATATGGAAAGGTGAGGGAACTGGCACTAAGAATAAAAGAGTGTTAAAAAGAGGCCAGCGCGTTATGCGCTGGCAAGGCGACCAGTTTTGCTGCCTTTCGGCAGTATTAGAGAAGACGCAGAAAAAAACGAAGTGATTTATTATACTTGTACCCTAATATAAAGCTTTCGCTTGAGGGAATGGCATGGAAGAGGAAAAGGTTGAAGGGGGCGTAGAAGCGCTTGAGAAGGAGAAAGCAACCCTACTTGAGAGGCTGAAGGAAGCAGATAGGAGGTATAGGTACAAGATTTATGAAGCTAAGGCTCTCAGCGAGATGCTGGATAAAAAGAAAAAAGAGGGAACATTTCCAGCGACGAGGGAACTTAAAAAAAGGATCCAAAAACTCGAGTTCATAATTTCCACGGAAGCCAGAACCCTGCAGCAGGAAAGGGAGCTGGTCAAGGAAGTCAGAGACTTGGAGAAGAGGCTTAGGGTATCAATTGAGTTTGAAAGGATGGAAAGGAGGCTGCACCTCATAAATGAGGATATAAGGGCTGCTGAGAAGCAGGTCATAGAGTTTGAGAAAAAGATGGATGACATGAGGAAGGAGCTCCAAGAGAAGCGAAATGCGAGCAGCAAGTCGAAGAAGGAGAAGAAGCTTCTTGAGTTGAAGGAGAAAGTAAATGAGGAAAGGCAGAGGGAAAGGGAACCTTTCATGAAGAAGGATGTGGATGGAAGAGTTGACTTGGGTGAAATCTGCGTTATAAAGAAGAAGGAGAAGTAGCTATTTGTGTGTTTTTTGAGATCGAAGCAATCTTAATATAATATCTTTCTACTTCATGCATGCTTTCAGGAAGCCCATAAAAAGCGGGTTAGGTCTCTCCAACCTTGATGTGAATTCCGGATGGAACTGAGTGCCAAGGAAGAATTTATGCCCAGGCAGCTCGGCAATCTGCATGACATCCTCCCCAACTGCCTTTCCCGAGAAAACAAGCCCCTTCTCCTCAAGAGTCTTAACATACTTCTCGTTTATCTCCCACCTGTGCCTGAAGCGCTCCCTTGCTTTCGTGCTTCCGTATAACTTATGAGCAAGAGTTCCCTCCTTTATCTGAACGTCATGCCCGCCAAGTCGCATTGTGGCTCCCTTGTAAACTATTCTCTTCTGCTCTGGCAGAAAATCCACAACAGGGTATTTTGTATTCGGGTCGCTCTCAGTCGTGTTCGCCCCCTCCAAACCACATACATTCCTTGCATACTCAACAACCGCCAGCTGCATGCCCAAGCACAAGCCAAGGAATGGGAGGTTGTTCTCCCTGGCATATTTAATGCACTGAATCTTTCCCTCCATTCCCCTCTCCCCAAATCCGCCCGGGACGATTATCCCGTCGCATTCCTTCAGAACATCAACTTTCTGCTTCCCGTCCTCTATCTCGGTTGTCTCAATCCACTTGATGTTCGCCCTGCAGTCATTATGGGCACCTGCATGAATGATGGCCTCCTTTATGCTCACATAGGCATCTTTCAGCGCAGTATATTTGCCGGTTATCCCAATAGTGACATTTTTCTTCGGGTTTGTTATCTTTTCCACAAGCCCTTCCCAGCTCTTCAAGTCCTTCTTGGCGGATTTCATGCAGAGCTTCTGCATTATTAATTCGGAGAACATCTGGTTCTCGAAAAGAATCGGCACCTTGTAGATTGTCTCGCAGTCTGGGTCGGTTATCACAGCTTCCTCGGGAACGTTGCAGAAAAGCGCTATTTTCTTCCTCGCATTTGCAGAGAGCTTGCCCACTCCCCTGCATGCTATGATGTCGGGCTGCACTCCCATGCTCTGCAGCAGCCTTGTTGCATGCTGAGTCGGCTTTGTCTTCTGCTCCCCGACAGACTCAAGGGTTGGCACATAGGTAACCTGTATGAACATAGTGCTGTTCTTGCTCTCAAGCGCAAGCTGCCTCATCGCCTCAATGAAGTACGAGTTCTCCAAATCCCCAACCGTACCTCCGACTTCAACTAAAACGACATCTGCATCGAAATCGCCGCCGACCTTCTTCACCCATTTTTTTATCTCGTCAGTCAGGTGGGGGACAATCTGCACGTCATAGCCAAGATAGCCGCCTTTCCTCTCCTTTTCAATAATGAGCCTGAATATCTTGCCTCCCGTTATGTTATTGTCCCATTTCAAATCGATGTTGAGGAAGCGCTCATAAGTTCCCAAATCCATGTCGCATTCGGCACCATCATCAAGCACGAAAACCTCTCCGTGCCGGTATGGGTTCATTGTGCCGCAGTCAACATTCAGGTAACCGTCGAATTTCACTGGGACTACTTTGAAGCCCTTGGATTGCAGCTCCTTGCCAACAGAGGCTGTGACAATCCCCTTTCCCAAACCGCTCATCAATGAACCTAGGATGATGATGTATCTCCTTTCCTTCTCCACAGGCGAAGTAGAAACTTGCATACTATTTTTAATTGGTAAACATATTAATAGTTATTGTGGACGCAAAGGAAAAACTCTTCAAAGTGTGGAGCGGAGAGAAGGAGAGCGGAGCTCTCGGGAAGATGGGCAACAGCTTCTACAGGGAGATGGAGGAGCATGTATCCTCCGAGATTCACGGGATTGCCGAGGATGCAGAGGCGCTGCTCCTGAAAGGAGCCAGCATAGAGCCGCGCAATGCAGAGGACATGCTCAAGGAGAAGGTTGAGCCTGACTTGAAGAAGGTTAATGGATTGTATAAGCTACGTGACGAGAAGAACCTGGAGGCTCTCAGGCTGGGCTCGCTGGATTCTGACCGGCTTACGCTGGATGAGAGGGTACTCTACGAGTCCTTCATAAAAGCCAGGGAGAGGTACAAGGAGCAGAGCCTTGGAAGGATAGACAAGGTGATTGAGAGAGGTTACAATAGGGTGCTGAGGCTTGCGGCATGCTACTCGTCTGGCAGGAGCAGAAGCGAGATACTGGAGCCGGAGAAGATAAAGAACTGCATAATGGAGCTGCTGGGCTTTGCGGAGACGAGCGTTTATCTGGTATCCCCCTGGATATGGGGTGTTGACGTGATATTGGAGAGGCTGGAGGACCTTAAGAAGAAGAATTTGGATATAAGGATCGTCTGCAGGCCCGCGCTTGAGGGGGATGCCGCCCATGGAGCCATGGTGGAGAGGCTGCAGAAAGCCGGCATACCATTGAGCCTTAATTCGGTTGTGCACGCCAAGTTCCTCATTGTCGATGAGGTTGAGGTGCTTTTCACCTCTGCAAATCTGACAAAGACAAGCCTTGAGAGGAATATCGAATTTGGCATGAGGACATATGAACTTAAAGTAGTTGACAGATATATAGACGAGTTCAGGAAGATGTGGGAGCAGAGTGAGAAGGTCTAGGGTGTATTAATGGCAGTTCTTGTTATATGCGAAAAACCACGCGTTGCGCAGAGAGTTGCAATGGCACTGGGAAAGGATGCGAAGAGAAAGATGTTCAACGGCGTTTCTTACTACGAGTTGAACAGGGGCGGGGAGCAGATATACGTGGTACCCACTGTTGGCCACATATACACCCTCAGGGAGAAGAACGGGGGCGGCTACCCGGTTTTTGATGTCGGCTGGGTTCCTTCTTATCAGGTTGACAAGGGAGCGTATTATACAAAGAAGTATCTGGACACCATAACGTTCCTGGCAGGCAGAGCGCAGGAGTTCGTGAATTCTTGCGATTTTGATACTGAGGGCAGCGTAATCGGCTTCAACATCATAAGGTTCGCTTGCGGCAAGACTTCCGGGAAAAGGATGAGGTTCTCGACGCTCACTGAGGATGAGCTTGCGGAAGCATACGACAACAGGCAGGAGCTGGATTACAACAATGCGTATGCAGGGGAGGCGAGGAGCATACTGGACTGGCTCTGGGGTATAAACCTCTCCAGAGGGCTTATGAGCGCTTTGAGGCAGAACGGGGAGTATAAGGTGATGAGTATAGGCAGGGTGCAGGGACCTACGCTGAAGATACTCAGCATCAGGGAGAGGGAGATAGTTGCGTTTATACCAGTTCCCTTCTGGCAGCTTTTCACCCATTGCAAAGGAATTAAATTCATCCACGAGAAGGGGAGATTCCTCGATAAGGAAGGAGCAGCTGAAGCGAAGAAAAGAACTGAGAAGAGCGGAGTTGTCGATAAGGTTGAGAGGAAGAAGTTTGAGCACCCACCCAACCCGCCGTTTGATTTGACCTCTCTTCAGATTGAGGCATACAGGTGGTTTGGTTTCTCCCCCTCGCAGACGCAGGATATTGCACAGTCTCTCTACGAGGCTGGCTTGATATCCTACCCGAGAACTGCCTCGCAGAAGCTGCCTTCAAGGCTGAACCTTCCAAGGATAATCAACATGCTATTGAAGAATCCTGCTTACGAGAAACTCGCAAAGGAGCTGCTTGACAGGAAGAGGTTCTACCCGAGGGAGGGCAGCAAGGATGACCCTGCGCATCCGGCCATACATCCGACCGGCCTGACCCCGAAGAGGGGCACCCATGA
>JAPLWT010000010.1 GCA_026396455.1 Microcaldota archaeon
GAAATTACCGGAAATCCTTCAGCGTCTACCGTAACCGTCTCGTCGCCCATCCTTACCCCTGGGCATGCTTTCTGGCACAGGTAGCCGCACTTCTTCTTTGTGCACTTATCCCTGTCCACTATTGCAATTCTGACTCCCATATTCACTCAACTAGAATTTGTCCATTCATTTTAATATCTGTTCATCCCTCATGGCATGAAATATGCGAATCTGCAAATCAGTTGAAGTTACCAGCAAACTACGCCCTCTTACAAGCTTCTTTTACGCATATCAGCTGGAATGCATGATCCGGAAAGTGATAGGTAAACAACTGCGTGATGTCTGAAAACATCCACCAGAGGAAGTATACATACTGATTCAATGCCCCCACCCCTCTCAGATGGGCAATCCTTCCTCTCCCCTGAAGAAATTTAGCGCCATTCACGCCAATCACCCTATACCCCCTCTTCTTCATTTCAGAGACTGTCCAACCAGATTTGTGAATCTGGAATTTGTTTCCATCCAAATCTGCCTGCTTAAGAAACCCATTTGGAGTGTAAACTATCACCCTTTTCCTAGCAATCCTCTCCATCTCCTTGAGAAGCTTCTCCCCCTCTTTTTTTGTGAAGTGTTCTATCAAATCCAATGCCAGTACTGCATCGTAGGACTTTGGCGTGAATTTCAGCTTCCTAATGTCCATAAGGAAGTACTCGTCATGTATGCCCCTCCTCCTGCTCTCCTCAAGATAGGGTTTGTATATATCGACTCCAGCAGATTTGAACTCCTTGGAGAAGAATCTTACCGGAGAATTCATCCCGCACCCCAGCTCCAGAAAACTCTTGCATCCTTCAAGCTCCCTCCTAAGGAGAATGACCACATTCGGAAATATCCTCGCGTACAGCTTCCAATAAATCGCTCTTAGAAGAGGCGATTTGGGTGCAATATCCTCGTTTGTAACTGTCCAGGTGACACTCAATCAAACACCGGCCAATTAGAATTCTGACTATCCATTTTAATATCTGTTTACCTCTAACTCTCTCATGAAAGTTCTGAGCTTCGACAGAAAGGAAGGAAGGATGAAACTCGTACCGGAGGTTCTGGAGGACCTATGGCACCTGGAAAGGGTGCTGGAGCCCGGAGATGTCATTTCATCATCCTCCACACGGGTTTTCAAGGTATCCGAGGAGGAAGGGGAGGAGGGAGAGAGGAAGAAGGTGAGGATACAGTTGGAGGCGGAGAAGGTAGAATTCAGCAAGTTCTCCAATGCTTTGAGGGTTACCGGGAAAATAACGGGTGGGGAGCCTGAGGAATACATACAGATTGGAAAGCACCACACCATAGAGGTTGAGCTTCAAAGACCGTTTGAGATAAGGAAGGAGTGGAAGAGCTACCAGCTGCAGAGAATTGAGAAAGCCAAGAACAGCTCAAAGAAACCCCAGCTCGGGATTCTTGTTTTAGATGAGGGGAAAGCCCTCTTTGCGCTTGTAAGGGAGTACGGGGTTGAATTCGGCCCCCAGCTCAGCAATCATGCATCAAAAGGCGATGAGAAATTCGAGGAGAAGAGGAAGCAGTTCTTCGGTGATATAGCTAAACACCTCACTGGCATGAAGGTTAGTAAAATTGTCGTTGCCGGACCGGGTTTTGCAAAGGATAACCTCAAGAAGTTCATAGCTGAGAGGGATGAGGAGCTTCTGAAAAAGCTTCATTTCGAGTCCAGCAGCACAGCCGAGGAGAGCGGGGTATACGAGCTGCTTAAGAAGGGCGCGCTCTCAAAAATTGTCAAGGAGCAGAGAATGGAAGAGGAATTCTCAGTTCTGGAGAGTTTCCTTACAGAGCTATCAAAGGAGAGCGGACTTGCGGTTTATGGAGTTGGGGAAGTCAGAAATGCAGTTGAATGCAGAGCCCTTGCGAAGCTTCTGGTGGTTGACGAGCTCCTGAGGAAGGAGAGAGAGGTTGAGAAGCTGCTGGAAGATTCTGAGAAAATGAACGTAGAGATATTCATCTTCAGCTCGGAAAGTGAAGCTGGAAAGCAGTTGATGGGCATGTCCGGCATAGCAGGAATCCTCAGGTTCAGCATGAAATAATCTGTAATGGGGTATTGATGAAAATTGAACTCCTAGCAGCCATCTTTCTTGTGATCGCGGTAGGTGCCCTTACAACTCCAACTGTTCCATACATACGCGACTTCGACCCATGGTACCACTACAGGCTAGCGGAATACACATTTGAGCAGGGCACAAGACCATCTTTCGACCCGCTGTCAAACATGGGCGAGAATATACTATATCCACCCCTTCTGCATTACCTGCTCGCCCTCCCAGCGCATCTTCCAGGCTTGAATGTAATGCTGGTCTCGCAAATATACCCGCTGCTGGCTGCTGTGCTTGCTCTCATATTCGTCTTTCTGTTCACAAGGGAAGTGTTTGATGAGAGGACTGCAATGCTGGCAGTAATGCTGCTGGCAGTTCTTCCAATTTTTAAAGGAACAACTGACTTCGGCTACTGCGACCATGACCCGTTGGATTATCTCTTCGTATCTTCGACATTCTTCTTTTTCGTAAAAGCTATAAAGAAGCCCGCTGCTTCCTCCTCATCCCCTCTATCAGATCAGAGATTCATGGAAAATAAAGAAAAGCTAGCTTATTACGCACTGGCAGGGATTTCCACGGGGCTGTTCGCTCTGACTTGGGCAGGCTTTCCCTTGGTTGTGGTCATCCTTTCTGCATTCATGCTAGTCATCTCCCTCTTCAACCCATACCTAAGGCTTCTGGAGAAGGATGTTACCATTGGTTTCCTTGTCCTGTCAACTGTTTTTGCCGTCATCGCTTCTCTCTGGTACGGTTTTGGCGTGATGCCCTTTCTGGGGATGATGCTGTTCTCAGCCCTTTTCTCCTATGTAGCGCTGAGGCTTGAAAATAACAGAAACGCGTTCGTGATATTGCTCGCAATAGTGCTGCTGTGTTCGCTTCCCCTCCTGATACTCTCCAATAGCTCAATTGTGGATGCGGGATTGGCCTACATGGGTCTAAGGGAAAAAGGCATATACCTCGAAAATGTAGCCGAACTGCAAACACCTACCCTAACAAACATATCCCAGCATTATGGATTGCAGCTTCTGCCCTTCCTGGTCGGGCTGATTCTATTCTTAACCTCCTTAAAGAAATTCAATAGGGCAACCCTGCTCTTCCTTGTATCCTTCGCCCTCCTCGCATTGCTGGCTTCCACTGCAATAAGATTCCTCCAATATGCCGGCATCTTCGTCTCAATCTTCTCGGCATACCTGCTAAACAGGCTTTCCGATATTGCAAGCTCATCAGTCAAAAAAGACGTTTTCATACCTGTAATGATACTCTCCGCGGTGCTTTTCTACCCCCCGCAAATAGTGCACCATTCCGTTTCGGACGACTGGTACGCC
>JAPLWT010000061.1 GCA_026396455.1 Microcaldota archaeon
AACCGAAAGCATAAAAAGCTTGATAGATTAAAACTGTGTATCGCAAAGAGGGGATACTTTGATTGAGCAAGCATTTGTCTCTAAGGATGATGAGGAGCTTTTGAAGTTCATCGAGAGTTCTGCTCCCAAGATATATATTGTCGGCACAGGAGGGGGCGGCTGTAACACACTGAACAGAATATTTGAAGTAGGTGTCGAGGGAGCTTCAGTCATAGCCATGAATACCGATGCTCATCATCTGGTAAGAACAAGGGCGGACAAGAAGCTTCTCTTGGGTAGGAACACCACAAAGGGGCTTGGGGCAGGCAGCAACCCCGCAGTTGGGGAAGAGGCTGCAAAGGAGAGCAAAGGTGAGATAGAGAAAATCATTTCCAATTCTCAGATGGTGTTTGTTACCTGCGGCCTTGGGGGAGGAACAGGGACCGGAAGCGCCCACATCATTGCTGAGCAGGCGAAGAACGATGGCGCACTTACAGTAGCCGTGGTCACACTTCCATTCCTCTCAGAGGGGAAGGTGAGGAGAGCAAATGCCATAGAGGGATTGAACAAGCTCAAGAGGCAAGCTGATACGGTCATAGTCATACCGAACGACAAGCTGCTCGCCATAGTTCCAGACCTGCCGCTCAATACTGCCTTCAAGGTTGCGGACGAGGTTCTTGCGAGCTCTGTCAAGGGAATAACCGAGCTGGTGACGAAGGTCGGTCTTGTGAACCTGGATTTCGCAGACCTCAGAACCATATTGAAGGATGCCGGATGCGCTGTGATTGGATTCGGTGAATCCAACGCCAACGTCAAACCTGATGAGATGGCCATCACGGCGGTTGAGAACGCTTTGAACAGCCCTCTGCTTGACAGCGACATATCCGAGGCGGACAAGGCACTGGTCAATGTCACAGGAGGAGGGGACATGACTCTGAGGGAGGCTGAGCTCGTCATTGAGGAGATTTCCAAGAGGATACATCCGAACTCCCACATCATATGGGGTGCCAGGATAGAGCCAGACCTAGGCAAATCAGTCATGAAGGTGCTTGTGGTAATTGCGGGCGCAAAGCTCCCCAACTATGAGAAAGTCGAGTTCAAACAGGAGCCTCCGGAGATAGATCTGGACTCGATAATATGAGGTGCTTCCATGGGCGTATTACCCAATATCAACGACTTCATTCAGAAATCTCTCAGGGTGCTGAGAGTCTCATACAGGCCTACCCAGGATGAGTTCTACGAAACCATAAAAGTCACGGGTCTGGGGATGGTGCTGATAGGCCTTGTGGGTTTCATAATAAACTTCATATTCAGCATTTTGTCGAACGAAGGGTGAAATTTTGATATTCGTATATAGAGTAACTGCAGGGCAGGAGAAGGTGGTAGTTGACGTCCTAAGGCATAAAGTTGCCAAGGACAAACTGCCGATATACTCCATAGCGCTCCTTGTGGACATGCGCGGTTACCTCATTCTGGAGGCAGAGGACGAGGTTGTTGCACGCCAGGCAGCCATGAAGATACCCCACATAAAGGGTGTCCTCGACAGGAGCATGGATATAAGCGAGATAGCTCCGCTCATTGAGATGAGGACTGCAAAGCTCCAGATAGCGAAGGGGGACGTGGTTGAGCTCATCAGCGGTCCATTCAAGGGAGAGAAGGCAAAGATAATCAAGATAGACGAATCGAAGGACGAGGTGACTGTCGAGCTGCTTGAAGTTGCAGTTCCGATTCCAGTCACGATAAAGATCAATATCGTGAAAATATACAGGAAAGCCGAGTGAGGTGTTAAGATTGAAAATCACTGTTCAAGCACTTGTTGAGGGCGGAAAGGCCACCCCAGGCGCGCCTCTGGGTCCAGCTCTGGGGCCTCTTGGCGTGAACATAGGGCAGATAATCGCCACCATAAACGAGAAGACCAAGAACTTTGAGGGGCTGAAGATACCGGTGAAAGTGATTGTGGACAAGGCGAGCAAGACATTTGAGGTGGAGGTAGGGACTCCTCCTACAAGCGCTATGATAAAGAAAGAGCTGGGCATAGAGACAGGTGCGAAGGCCAAGGGGGAAGTTGTCGGAAACCTCACCATGGAGCAGGTCGTCAAGGTTGCGAAGATGAAGGGCGGGGTAAGCCTTGCCAAGGGAATGAAGGCCACAGCCCGCGAGGTGCTTGGAACCTGCGTCAGCATGGGAGTGACATGCGAGGGAAAGAGCGCAAAGGAAGTGATGGAAGAAGTGAAGGAAGGGAAATACGACAAGCTGCTCTCTTGAATTATTTTTCTATTAGCGCATTCTCACGGCAATCTTAATATATCTCAGAAACTAACTAGTGGAGCTATGAAGATCGGAAAAACATTTTACGCAGCCGATAGGAAGGCATGGCGCTCCTGGCTTGTCAAAAACCACCAAAAGGAAAATGAAGTCTGGCTTATCTATTACAAAAAAATATCAGGTAAACCTAGAATTCCTTACAATGATGCAGTTGAGGAAGCGTTGTCCTTCGGCTGGATAGACAGCACAGTAAAAAATATTGATGATGAAAGATTCGCACAGAGATTCTCTCCAAGAAGGCCCAACAGCCAACTTTCACAGATGAATAGGGAGCGCATTAGAAGGTTAATCGCACAAAAGAGAATGACGCCTGCAGGGCTTGCAGCAATTGCGCACACGTTCAAAGCGGATTCAGACAATGAAGATTTTACCATCTCTGATGATATCCTTGGGGCAATAAAGGAGAACACAGATGCATGGGCGCATTTCCAAAGATTTCCTGAAAGCTATAAACGGATACGTATCGCATATATCGAAAGCCAGAGACGCCATAGTCCGGAAGCATTTAAGAGGAGCCTTCAACACTTTATCAGAATGACCGCCAGAGGCAAAAGATTTGGGTTCGTAAGAGAATAAAGGAAGGATAGTATCTTCAACCAAAGCAATCTTAAAATACCCCCATTACCAACTACTACTTGGTGAATGAATGAGGAAGCTTCTCTTGCTTCTCATGTTTGTTTCATTGGCAGCAGCCCAGAGCAGTGAAAGGAATGCCAAATGGCTATTCAGAACTGGCGATTACATAGTGGGATCTCCCGTAATCCACGATGATGTGGTATTCATAGGCTCTGCAAGCGGCAACCTGTACGCAATAAACTCAACAACCGGAACCCAGATATGGAAGTACGGGAAAGTGGGCAGGATAGAATCCTCAGCTTCGTTTTCAAACAGTATGGTATTCTTTGGTTCAAATGACGGCACCCTCTATGCACTCTGGATGAACGGCACCCTTGCATGGAGCTACAAGACGCATGACAGAATACTTTCCTCGCCGGCATTTGCGTATGACGTCGTATACATTGGCTCAACTGACGGAAACTTCTACGCATTAAATGCCGCCAACGGAAATGTTATGTGGAACTACTCCGGCTTCTCTGCCTTCTCGTCCTCGCCCATCGCCTCAAACTGGATAATCTATGCGGGGTCTGATGAAGACACGCTTTATGCTTTCCATGCCTTCAACGGAACTGCGCTCTGGAGCCAGGACTTCCCAGGCAAAATCCAGTCGAGCTTCTCCCTCTCACCAGAGAATGTGCTCTACTTCCCCTGCAAGGATGGCAATATATACGCGGTATACGCAGGTGATGGGAGCAAGCTATGGAACATAGCTACAGGCACAGAAGCGCAATCCTCGGTTCACTACAGCGATGAGACAGGGATAGTCTACTTTGGCACAACTGACAGCAATGTGTACGCTGCAGACAAAGAAGGACAGATAGCCTGGAAATACCCAACCGGCAACTGGGTCATATCGACCCCAACTACCAAGGCTGGCATGCTCTATGTTGGCTCCTATGACGGCAATTTATACGCCATATCGACCATATACACCGCATTCTCAGCTTCTGATCTTAATGCCACTGGTTCGTCGGTCGTCATCGGAGGGCAGTCCTCTGCTGATGGCGGACTGAAATCCGTGGAAGTGAGGGTGAATAACAGCCCCTGGGTCAAGGCTCAGGGAACCGGCAACTGGAGCTACTCCTGGGACACCTCCTCGCTGGAGGATGGACAGTATTTCTTTGAGGCTAGGAGCATTGATGCCAATGGCAACTACGAATTGCCGCCCTATGCAGGCGCGCTTCTCAACTTCACAAAGAAGATTGCCCTGAAGGAGCTTGTGGTGTCATTCCCTGATGTCATAATTGTCGGGCTGGGAGTGAGGTTCGAGGTGAAAGACTCAGATGGCAATCCTGTGCCGAACCCCCAGATTACCATACTTGGAAAAACCTACACCGGGGATGAGAAGGGAATTGTGGAGAAGGATGAGCAGGGCAACCCAATAAAATTCGACAGGGACGGCGAGTTCAACTTTACTGTATACCGGGAAGGTTACGCACCGAACGAGCTTAGGATAAAAGTGCTGAAGATGGTTGACATTGTGCCCTACATGGCGGCAAGCCTCGTAATACCGCTCCTTGTATTGGCACCCGTGGCTTACTTCGTCCTGAAAAAATTGAGGGGCAGGAAGCAATAGGTTTTATTCCAAGCCTCAAGAAAAGTTGAGATATGCTCATTTTCGGTCCTTGCCCCACCTAATTTTATTCCAGACCCTTTCATGGGCGTAGTACCCTATGGTTGTGTAAACATTGCTTACGACCATGAACCAGAATGCAATTTCAACCCTTCCAGTGAACAGGTATATGATACTGAAGTCCAGTATGATAATCAGAATCCTGTAGGTCAATGCCTTGGCCAAAGACCTCTTCCACCCTTCCTTGAAATAATGCCTTTCTGCCTTCTTTTCCATAAGAAGTTCTCTCATCCCAACTATTTAAATACTTAGAATGAGCAATTTATGTGGTGATACTTATGGCAGCTTTGAAAACGACTGAAGGGAAGCCGCAGGAAAAGATCGCAGGCATACCGAGTGAGCTAAATATAGAGGCGCGGAAAATCCTAGATAGGAGAATTAGAACGTCGCCCCGCCCTGAACTTCTACTAAACCCAAATGAAAAGAAAGCAGAGAAAGATATTAGTACTAAAAAAAACTTGGAGTGGGAGGGTGTTGAACTTAAACTGGAGGGAAAGGGAAAGGATAGTGTTTGGACGGGAAAACTCGCAGATAACTACTTGATGCAATCTCCGATTGATAAGTCAATGACTAGAGCGATAAATATATCTTTAGAGACCAATGGGACAATAGGGTTTACTTCAAAAATTATTGAGAAGAAAGATCGGATAGAAACCCTACTACAAGATGTCCGGTTACGTTTCAACCAGAGTGGAGAACTGGTTGACATTGAACTTGTTAATACGCCAGTAATCCCATGGTCCGCTCGTAGTGAGGATTTAGAAAAGACGATGAAGGAATTTCTCAAAAATCCGAAAGTAGGAAAATGGCTTGAGGAACAGAATAAATTACACGGAATTAAAAAACATTTTCAGAGAAAAACAGTATTGACGATGGATATTAAGATTGAAAGGTAACGCAGTGAAATTAAGGAAAGAACTTTCACAATAACCAGAAAGCTTTATATTCCTTAGCTGGCATAATTATCCCGCTCATTTTCCCGTTTACTGCTTGAAGCAGGAGGGGTAAAGTGGATAGAGAAAAAATACTTGACGCATTGAAAAAGGCTCTAGAAGACAAGGGCAAGAGAAAGTTTACGCAGAGCGTTGAGCTTGCAATCAACTTCAGGGATATAGACTTCAACAAGCAGGAGAACAGGCTCAACCTAGAGATAGTCCTGCCAAGGGGCAAGGGCAGGGAACAGAAGATTGCCGTTTTTGCAGATGGGCAGCTTGCCATGGACGCAAAGAAGCTTGGTCTTAATGTCATAGGCAGCGATGAGCTGCCAAAGCTTGCCGCTGACAAAGCTAAATTGGGAAGCATGCTTGATTTCGAATTTCTGGCGCAGCCAAACCTCATGGCAGTGGTGGCAAAGCACCTGGGGCAGGTGCTCGGCACAAGGGGGAAACTGCCAAAGCCGCTTCTCGGAGCAAAGCTTGAAGAGGCAGTTGAGAGGGCCAAGAAAGTCGTCAAGATAAAGAGCAAGGGCAAGTACCTCCCGGTTGCGCACTGCCTTGTCGGGACCGAGAACATGGGCCTGGAAGAGCTCGCCGAGAACATAGAAGCTGTGCTTGATGCAGTTAAGGCAAAGGCAGGCGAGCAGAGGATAAAATCAGTTTATTTGAAGCTTCAAGCAGGAATTCGTCTCAGAACTAGCTGAGAGGATAAAGAAATTCAATGTCATTGCGCTGGCTGACATACGCAACTACCCGGACAAGCACTTGCAGGCCGTGAGGAAGAAGCTCAGGGGAAAGGCTGACATGATTGTCGCAAAGAACTCGCTCATATCAAGGGCTTTGGAGAAGGCGGGCAAGGGGTCCGAACTCTCGAGCATGATGACAGGTCCCAGTGTGCTCATACTGACAGACATGAACCCGTTCCAGCTATACAAGCTTGTGAAGCAGAGCAAGGGAAAGGCTGCTGCAAAGCCGGGCCAGGTTGCACCCTACGAGATAATGGTGCCTGCAGGTGAGACATCACTGCCTCCAGGACCAGTTCTCTCAGAGCTCAAGCAGGGAGGGGTGAACGCCCAGATAAAGGCCGGGAAAGTTGTCATTGCAACCGACTCAGTAGTTGCAAAAGCCGGGCAGAAGATAACAGATGCATCCGCAAAAGCGCTGCAGAAGCTCGGCATTGAGCCCTTCGATGTCATGTTGAACATACGCTCAATCTGGGAGAACAAGCTGGTGTACGGGAAGGACGTGCTGGATGTTGATGAGGAGAAGCTAATGAGTGATTTGAGAAGGTGCGCTTCCGAGGCCTTCAACCTCTCATGTGCTGTTGCCTACCCGACAAAGCAGAACATAGCAATGCTGCTGCAGAAGGCGCACATGAATTCGAGGAACCTTGCGATGAGTGCGAGTATTTATGAGAAGGAAGTTATGGATTTGATGCTAGCCAAGGCAAATGCCCAGGCAAATGCCTTGAAATCAAGAGTTGGTGCTTAAACCAGGAGGTAATTCTATGGAATACGTGTATGCAGCCCTGTTGCTGAACGCAGCAAAACAGCCAGTAAACGAGGAGAATGTTGCTAAGATACTTGGCGCATCTGGCATGCAGGTTGACCAGTCCAAAGTGAAGGCTCTGGTATCCTCCCTGCAGGGAGTCAACATAGATGAGGCGATAAAGCAGGCAGCAATGCCAGTTGCAGCTCCAGCCCAGGCAGCAGCTCCAGAAGCAAAGAAAGAGGAGAAGAAAGAGGAAAAGAAAGCATCACCAGAGGAAGCCGCGGCAGGACTCTCAGCCCTCTTTGGTTAGGTCTTTTTGTAAGGGTTAGGAGGTGCCGGCGAGTTTCCTTAGCCGGCAGCTCCACAAGGGGCGATCAGAACCCCAGTCCGGCCATTCCTCCTTTCCACCGCTAATCCTCTCTAGCTTACATTTAGCACCAGCCTGTCCCCTACCCTCTCTATGACGGTGGAAACATGATTCCCTTTGAGTCTCTCAACGAGAGCCTCGACCTCTTCAAGCTTCATTTGTGCGATATCCATTTTCATCTTGACCACCTCTTCACTGCTAAAAGGTGGTTTTGCCTGATATTTAAAGGGGCGGAAGGGGGGTAACTTTCCAGGTTGCTGCCGTCTCATGGGGATGTATGAATTCTCAGACAGGGCATCTTTCTACATTCTAACCAGAATGCTTCATCCCGATGAGCAGAAGGCATTCGAGAGTATAACTTGGAAGATAAGGACGAATGGCGTTATAACACGGGATGAAATTAGGGAAATTTACAAACAACATATGCCGAAACACATCGTACGAGGTGGTACGCGGGCTTTGGATAGCCAGCTCAATAAAATATTGAAGGATTTTGTGGATGGCGGCGGTTTGAAGGAGACGGAGAGTGTAGAAAAGAAAGCAGAGAAGACTGTAATACCCGAAAAGGTTGTTGGCGATTTAAACATGCCCGCAACATACGCCAAAAAGCCAGGAGAGTTTAAGATACAAAATAAGGAACTTGTAAAGTGGCTGATGGACAAGTTCGGGATGTCGAAACCCGATGCAGGGTACCGGGCGTATTCCTTCACCTCCGAACAGGAAGAACTAATCAAGATGCTCAGAAAGATGCTTCCAGAAGAGCCCTTCGAAACCTTGAATAAACTCCTAACCGAAGTTCCACCAGACACGCTTCGGAAAAACCTGAAGATTCTGGAAGAATATGATGTTCCTCCCTCCCAACTCATCCCATTCCTTAGTGAAAAAACGCAGGATCTGGAAGAAAGCATCATACGAAGTGGCGGATCAGGGAAGGGTCGAAAAAATCCCATAAAGAAGATGCTGGAATACATCGCGAAATCTGCTGGAGTTGAAAGTATAAATCCTGAGACTATAGGAAAGGTGCGGGAGTAGCTCTCAAATCCAAATATAATAAACCCGAAAGAGGCAGAAGCGATGGGAATCTGTAGAGATTATTTTTATATTGTTCAGAATGTTTTGAGTGAGAAGCCCTCATACCGCGTCAAGAGGCTCCTGCACGAGATTTACTCTTTTGATGAAAAGGAAATAACCATGGGCCAACTGGCCGGGAGAGCAGGACTGGCGGATAGTTTTTACTATTACCCTCTCTTTTCCATTATGGAGGAGCTGGGGTTAATCAAGCGACACTGCCTATGGCGAGGGTACAAAGAGTGGGTCGTCCCAGAACCTATGAAAATCATCTGGAAGGACAAAGAAAATATGAAAAAAATGTGGCCACCGATAGAAGAATGGGGTAAGAGCATGATACCGCCAGTTGGAATCAAGACGAAGACAATCAAGAAGAGGAATAGGTGGGGCGAGTTGCTCGAGAAGGGTCTCGTGATACTCGACAAGAATAGCCTTGACGAGCTGACCAAAGCCGACGAAGAAAACATCAACAACCTCAACAGGGCAGACTACCTACGAAGGGGATGGCAAGCAGGGTACAGCAGTGTACAACGGGTTAAGAAAACATTCCTGCAGCGTGTCGCCTTGAACGAATCTATGGAAGAGAAAACAACAAAATACACATTCTCAGATGATGCAATGAAACAACATTTCCACTATCTTGTCGCAAGGCTTCATCCTGATGAGCAGGAGGTATTCAGGGAGATAGGGAGGAATATAGAGGAGAAGGGAGAGATAACCAGAAATGAGATTAAGAAAATTTTCGAAAAGTATGTTGCAAGCCCGTACGAAGCGTTGTATGTGGTAGACCAGAAGTTAAACAAGATATTGAGGTCATTTGTGAGAGATGGCGGTCTTGAGAAATCGGTCGGTAGAGTAGAAAGAGAAGCCAGAACAATACTAAAGGGAACCAAGCAGAAAATACTCCAATATGCAGACGAGCATCCAGATAGGGTTGTGAAAGTCCCGGATGAGCGCTTCGGAGAAATCAAAGTTGTGAGACTCCCAAGGAACTTCCCCGAATGCCTCGGGGGAACAAAGGAGAAACTTCTCAGTATTCCATACAACTTAAAAACACTTGAGAAAGAGGGAAAGCACCTGTTTTTCCACGAAGGCGCGGTTGGCTCCTACATCCAGGACAGGAAGCTGATGACAGAATCCCAAGCGAAAGTCCTGAACGCGTGCTTCGACCCTGCCACAGGCGAATACATACGGCTTGGTGCTAGGGAAATCGCGGCAAAGACCGGGCTGAAACGATGTACTATACGTAGTACTATCATTTCACTCGAAATACGCGGCTACATGTTCAAGGAGAAAAAAGAACTCGAGCCAGTCGAGTAGACAACAATCAGATATCAAAAGGGGTGAAAAAAGTACCCCGCAGAATCACTCCCTCAGCAGAAGCCTCAGGCTAACATCTACAGCCTTGACAGAATGCGTCAGGCAGCCCATGGAGATGTAGTCAGCATCGCATTTGGCATAATCCTTCACTTTCTCAAGAGTTATGCCGCCGGATACCTCAACCAGCACCTTGTCCCTCAAGCCGTTGTCCTTCAGCATCTTTATCGATTTGTCAATCTCCTCAGGCTTCATGTTGTCAAACATTATTATGTCAGCGCCGTTCTTGGCAGCCTCAAGCGCATCATCCGCATTGTTCACCTCTATGCATATCTTCTTGGTGAAGCTCACATGCGCCCTTGCTCTCCTCACGCATTCCTCGACGCTGCCCACGACTCTGAGATGGTTCCTCTTTATTATTATCTGGTCGTCCAGACTCCATCTCTCAGGGTCCCCCCCTCCCATCTCCACCGACTTCTTGTCAAAATATCCAAGAATCGTTTTCCTTGTGCACGTTATCTTGACCTTCGGGTTGACTTCCCTGGCAAGCCTCGTTGCCTCGTCAGTCATGGTTGCTATGCCGCTCATCCTCTGCACGATGTTCAGGGCTGTCCTTTCAGCCTCAAACAATCTCCTACTGTTGCCATTGACCTCAAGGATGACATCCCCTTCCTTCATCCTGGTGCCTTCCTTCATCATCTCCCTGACCTGCAGGGTATTGCTCTTCAATATATGCGCGGCTTCCTCAACCCCTGCGCATACGCCATCCTCCCCTGCGACTATCTCTGCCCTCAGCTCCAGGTTCTTCGGGATAACCGCAGCAGTGGTGATATCCCTGCAGCCTATATCCTCCCTCATTATGTCAAGAATTATTTCTCTCCATCCCATTGTTCCACCTGGAATAGTATTAGAGTGAATTCTTTATAAACATTCAACATAAACCAATCCCAGAGGCGTATTCAGCAATAGGCGCTTCAACTTTACACAGAGTATAATTTGGCTTTCCTTTCCAAAACCGTCTTAAGATATTCGGATGCTCTTTCCTCATTCATTTTCTCGGAATGTATCTTATCGAATATTTTCTTGCACTCCTCATAGCTCAGTTGATTCACGTCTTTTGTTGCTTCGAATACGTCACTATTTTTTGAAGTCTTGGATACTTCAACGAGAATCACAAAACGGGCGCCGAGAAGCCTTTCCCTCTCTTTAAGCTCCTTCTTATCCGCGGGTTCTTTCCCATGCATATACACCCTAGTTAACACGCGCATGGGGTCATAAACCTCACTCACACCTCTCCCAAATACCTTCTCTGCATCTTCCTCACGTGCATATAACGCCTTTATAGTGACGTCCTCCCTCTCCCTAAATTGGTATTTAAGAGTATTCTTCATAAGCGTATGAATAGATCCTCCTATCACCAGTATATTTCCGCTCCACTCTCCAGTTTTTATTTTTTCAGCTATCTCTTTAGCTCTCGCAATGTCCACAATTTTAAGCTGATCTGCGCTTGTCTTCGCATCTTCAACTGCTACATCAACTGCCTTTTCAAAGTCCCCCTCCGCCATCCTATCAACCAGCGCATCATTGGCTTTCATTCCACGAATCCACTCGCCAATGGGCTGCCACTCTGAATCCAGCTGTTCTACCTTAGTTCCGTTTCTGTAGAGCTCTTTCAAAAATTCAAACGTTGTCTTATCAGACTCCGGGTTATACAATTTAAAGAGGGAGTTTTGCAGGTATTCCTTCACCGTAATATACTTCCCAATCATCTTCACAAAATCGCGGTTCTTCTCTTGCAGATATTCTTCCACCGTAATATCGTTCCTAATCATCTTCAGAAAATTTTGGTCTTTCTCTATTCCTACTAAAATGACATCCAGCCTCTTGCCTTCGGTCATCTCTCTTAATTTTTTTATGTTCTCCGGTGAGGGGGCACCAAAGAAGAAAGCTACCTCTGTCTTCCTCTCAGCTCCCCCCATTTTCCCTACCACTTTCTTAAAGGGTTCGGGTTTCTCAGCTGTCGCAAGAGCCATGCTCTAAATTATGCTATTCTTTATATTTAAATTGCAAGGACACAGAGAGACTTCCTCTAAACTTTCAGGAAAATCAGCAAGATTTTTCAAGAGACTGCCAGCATCCTGTCCAAGGCTCTCCTGGCCTTCCTCATTACCTCTTCGTCTATTTTGACCGGGTATATCCCTTCCTGGACAGCTCTTAGGACTGCAGGCAAAGTAATTTTCTTCTGCTGGATGCAGGTCGCAACAATTGCATAGAATCTCTTGTCCGGTATTTCCAGTTTCAGCCTTTCGACCATTCCATGTTCGGTGATGATGACGAACTCACGCGCCTCATCCTTTTTTGCGTAGTACAGCATCTGGCTCGTGCTGCACACGTAATCGGCCAGTTCAATCACATCCAGAGGGCATTCGGGATGGACCAGGACTTTTGCGCCAGGGTGCAGCCTCTTTGCCTCCTTCACCTGGCTGGCAGTAATCTTTGAATGGACATAGCAGAACCCCTTCCACGGAATTATCTTCTTGTCGCTCTTCGTCTGCGCATACTTCGCCAGGTTCTCGTCAGGGACAAAAATTACCTCTTTTTCCGGCAGGGAGTTGATAACATCAACGCAATTCGAGGACGTGCAGCAGATGTCCGACTCGGCCTTTGTTTCAGCCGATGTGTTGACATAGGATACAACTGCAGCGCCAGGGTGCTGTTTTTTCAAGCTCAGCAGTTCCTGCCTCGTGACCATCCCGGCCATGGGGCATTGCGCCTCTTTTACAGGAATCAGCACTTCCTTGTCCGGGTTGAGTATCTTTGCTGACTCTGCCATGAAATCCACTCCGCAGAAGACTATCGTATCAGAATCAGTCTTGGCAGCCTCTCTGCTCAGCTCAAGGGAGTCGCCAATGAAATCCGCCACCTTGTATATCTCCGGCCGCTGGTAGTTGTGGACTAGGATAACCGCGTTCTTCTCTTTTTTCAGCCTGTTGATTTCGTTGATTAATGAGTTAATCTCGCTCATGTCCCCACCTGTATCGGTTCGGTAATCTTTCTCAACGTGGCGACTGCGGACAAGGCAGCCAGGTAGCTCGTCTTGGGGTTGTCCGGGCTCGGAACGTTTTCAGCCCTCAACCTCAGCACACCGAATTTTCCTTCAGCTATGATCTCATGGATGTTGCACTTTATACCCGGGTCGGCGATTATCTGCACTTTTGTCCTTTTAGGGCCTATGCCAGCCAGGCTCAGGGATGCTGCAACATTGACGTTGGAAGGGAACAATCTGACAGCCTCTTCGGCAGGACCTTCGTATATTACCGTTGGTTTCTTGATCTCATGCAAATTTACCTGATGCTTTTCGAAGAACGGAGCGCCTTCCAACGATTCAGGAGGCTTTGTCGTCCTTATCATCACCCTCTCCACCTCACTGCCTGCGGATTTTATTCCATCCAGGCCAGCTATGGCGCCTGATGGCAGGTATACCTTCAGGTTGTTTTTTTCTGCGAGCCCTCTAATCTCCTGGAGCAAATGCTCATCCACCAAGGCACCAGTGCTCATTATCATGACGTTCTTTTTTGCCTTCAAAGCTTTCGGTATCAAGGTTCTGACTGCCTGCTGCGAGGCTGCTTCCACTACTAAGTCTATATCCTGTTTCAGGATTTCATCAAACTCCTTGTACTGAGTATGGAATTTTTTGGCAAATTCTAGAGCTTTTTTGACATCTATGTCGTAAACGCACTCCAGCTCAGCATTTATCCTTTTTTCAGTTACATATTTGGCAATAACCTTGCCGATGGACCCGCAACCTATCAATGCAATTTTCATTCAATCACTTCTATACTGGGCAGACAGTTACGCGCCCAAAACCTTCCTTATATCTGGATGCAGGCTGCTGCCAATTTTTTCTATTGATTCCTGTCGATTTTTGTTTAGTTCTTTTTGCTTGCTCTCGAATTCAGCCTTCGAGTAGAGCCTCTCAGGATGCACATAAATCTCATCCACGGCATCTATTGCCCTGGGCACCTTGAAGCCTGTTGGGGAATCCACCCAATCCTTGGCATCTAGGCCTCCGCGGAACAGGAAATCCAGGATTGCCAGCGTGCGTCCGACATTTATCTCCATGTAATGCGCACCTTCCCCTATCCCTCTTGTGTTCATCAGGTAATAACTGGTGTGGGGCAGGCCCTTCAATATCTCGTAAAACCTGTTTGCATGCTCCGCCCTGCCCCCTGCTATAAATGGGTCGTAGAAGAACTGGCTCCTGATTTTTCCTGCCTGTGTCGGGTCGCCAGCCGAGGACTCCATTGCCCTGCCGTCAATCATCAGGGCCACCGCATCTTTCAAAGTCAGCTTTGATATCGCGGGAATGATCGGCCCCCTTGTGATGAGAACGAGGTTGTCAATCCGCGGGACATCTATATAAGAGGCAGCATGCATGAAATCCCTCCTCTTGATAACCGCCCTGCCGTTCGATGTTTTCTCAAAGTTGTAGAAGTCCATGTCGCCATCCTTGGTCATGTAGATGTTCTCACCCACGGACTCGGGCTTCAGCAACCCGTAGTATACCTCAGCCTGCTCCCCGGGATTCACCCTCTCGGTTTTGACATACACTCCCCCTCCCTCGAATCCATGGAACGAGCCGTCAGGCATGAGGAACCCGCCGTCGTCCTGGATAAGCCAGGATTTCTCCCTCTCCTTCCTCGCCAGAATCTTGCAGGTGAGCGTTGTCTTCCCATTGGCAGACAAAGCCAGGAACAGGCTTCGCGTAGTCCTGTAATCCCCTTTCTCTGACTGGAGGTAGTCCTCCCGGCATCCTGCATGGAGGAAAATCCCGCCCCTCTTGGCTTTGGCCACCCAGTCCTCAGAGGCAAAAACCCCCTTCTTGTACTCTCCCGTGTAGCTGCTGTTCCTGATTATTTTGATAACCCTACCGTCTTCCAGCATTGCCAGCCTTATGGTAATATCCTTCTGGGGAAGCGGCTTTTGCTTGTTGGCCTCGAAAGCCCCATCGGAGAAAAACACTATCTGGTACGTCGGCTCCTTGACCTCCCCCTTTACGGGAAGGAAGAGGTTCCTCCCTCCAAAGGCAATATGGGCAAAGCGCTCGGGAATAATCAACCTTACAGTTGTCTCGCTCCTTGCATTGCCCACAATCCTGTCAACGCATATCAGCTTTTCCTTTGCCAGTGCCTTTTCGCACTGTGCCAGAAGCCCCAGCTCCTCCTCGTCGAAGGGGCTGTCAATGCTGTTCTTGGTAAACGCGGCTGCCCTCGAAGTGGGTTCGCTTTCAGCAACGAGATTTCCGTATACGGTTTTCCTGACCCCGGGCTCCTTTTTCATAAGTGCCATCAGTTCCTCATCAGAGGGGTTGTCCAGCAGCCTCTTTTCCTCTTTGGCCTTTCCCCTCATTCTATCAGCAGCTCTGGCGAACTCCTCTGCGTTGAATTTTGACATACAGCCACACCTCTTAATATTCTACATTTGAGAGCATGCATATTAAACCTGCTTGTGGTAAGAGCATTGCATGCTGCTCCCCTCTGCTAACCTCCGAGTAAATTATAAAGGAAGGGTGAAGTATTTAAGGCTGCTTTCAGAGGCTCCTCTTGCTACTGTGTTTAAATATTCAAAATGAGCAATTTATATGGTGAAGCTTATGGTCGAGAAGAAAGAAAATCCCCTTGAGAAAGTGCCAATTAGAGAGCTGCTCAAAAATGTCCGCAAGGTGACAGAAGAGAACAGGAAGCGTTCAGAAGAGAAGTTCGCCGGGGTTTATTCGGGTGAGAAAAAGCGTGCGAATGAGGAGGACGAGTACCAGAAGCGGATGCAAGAGCTCCAGAATAAGAAGGAAGAGAAGTTCCGAAGAGTTCCCAGAAAGGTGTAAATCAACTGGCTGTGCTCATGGAATTGAAGCAGGTCAAGCTTGACTTGACAGCAACAAAAGTGGTAAAAAACGAAGATTATGTAGATATACCTTTAGCTAAAGGCATGGGAATAATAGACCGAGAAAAGTTTGATACTATACTGAATGCAGCAAGACCTAACGTCTCCCTCAAAGATACCCTTTACGGCGGGCGTATTGATGTGGTTTTTGAAGGGAGGAAGGATGGAAAATTGCATCTTCTAGGCGTGGAGATAAGCAAGCAGGAGCTGGACCCGGATACCGGAAACCCGCTGCTTCCAATCCAGCACCCACTTATCGACCCGGATTACAGAGTCAAATTTCTAACTCTTGAAGAGCCGCTTAAAAGCGAGCTGGTCGAGGGAATCAACAGGCGCATGCATCTGGCACTGGCAAAGGACTGATGCCCAAAGCAGGTTCAGAAGGAACCGTGAGGTTGCGGAAAGCTTTATCTACAAGTGGGCCGTCTCCATAACCTATTTTAACAATCATGCCGTAATATTATACTCTCGGGCTGGTAGATCAATGGTAGATCGCTACCTTCGCATCTTCCGCGGAAAAGGTAGAGGCTGCGGGTTCGAATCCCGCCCGGTCCACTCCCAAAA
>JAPLWT010000018.1 GCA_026396455.1 Microcaldota archaeon
TGTCAAAAACAATGTCACTTAGCTCTTTCTCATCCTTTATGAGGTTGAGCCTGAATTTGTTGTCCTGCGAGAATATCACCAGATTCGTCCCGAAGGCTGCGTCAAGTATGCCTGGGCAGTAAACCGGAATTTTATGCTTCGCAGCTTGGTACAGGATGGAATTCTCATCATCAAGTCTCCTGCCGAATTCATACGCAAGCTCCCTGCTGCTCCACTCCTCCTTCTGCTTCGAAAGTTCCTTCAGAATTGGAAGCATCTTCCTTTCAAGCAGCACTCCATAGCTTGAGTTTGGTATCAGCACATTTCCCAGCCTGTTCACACCCAGTTTGTGCAGCATCTCATCATCAAGCTCGAAGCTGCCGTGGAAATACTCCCCGCCCCAAGCTCTCGCCAAGTCATGGTCGAATGTCCCGCCAGTCGTTATGACAACATCAAACTCCTTGATGAACTGCGCCAGTGCCCCCCTTAGCCCTGTCGCAACAATGCATGCCGGGAAAGAGAGGAAATTCGTGCATTCCTTGTCCCCCAGCATCCTCTCAAGTATACCAACCCCGACAGCAAGGTGGCGGGCAGTGAAACCGCCTGCATTCAGCATCTCGTCAACTAGCTCTCCCACTCCCATATTCTCCCTTAGCCTCATGTCCTTGACTTTCTTCTTCACAAGTTTCATGCTATCACTCACACATATCTTGTAAGCACTACCTTCTCCATCTCAACCGCCTCGGATTTTGCTGCTATGTCGAGTGCAATGCTTAGCTTAGTCTCGCTCTCCGAGATAATGTCAAACAGCACATCGCCGACTTTCACCTTATCACCCTGTCTCACATGCATGAGCACTCCTGCTCCCTTGCTCTTGGGAGCTCCAGCGACCCTTGCAATCTTGGATATTATCTTGTTATCGACATGGTGTATCCTTCCCTCCCTATTTGCCTTTACTCCATCCTTGTAGCTTCCTATCGGTATATCCTCCACCTTAACCTTTGAATTGCCTCCCTGTGCCCCTATTATCTCCCTCATCTTTTCCAGCGCCTTTCCGGATTTCAGCAGGTCGCTCGCAACTGCATACCCCCTTCCCTTCTCAACCTTGCCGCAAAGCTCGAGCAAAGCCCCTGCAAGAACGAGCGATTTCTCCGTGAGGTCATACGGCCCCTGGCCCTGCAGCACTTTCAGCACGTCCCTTGCCTCAAGGGCAGGCCCTATCCCCTCGCCTATGGGCCCGTTCCCGACAGTCACGTAGCACTCAGCCTTCATTCCCAGTTTCTCACCAATTTCCAAGAAGTCCTTGGCAAGCTCGTTTGCCACTCTGCTATCCTCTATCTTCGCGCCTCTCCCAACCGGTATGTCTATTATCACATATTCAGCGCCAACGGACTTCTTCTTCGCAAGTATGCTCGCAAGTAAAACTCCTTTCGGGTCCAGTCTCATGGAGTTTCTTATCCTTATCAGCTTGTCGTCAGCTGCCGCCAGGTCCATTGCCCCTCCCCATACCACGCATCCACGGGTCTTTAGCACGATATCCTTCATCTCATCCAGCTTGACTGTCACAGGTGCAAGCACCTCCATGGTGTCCGCGGTTCCCGCTGGCGATGTTATCGACCTTGCAGACGTCTTGGGTATGTACAATCCAGCAGCAGCTATTATCGGAACCAGCACCATTGTCGTCCTGTTGCCGGCAACCCCGCCCGAGCAGTGCTTGTCCACAACCGGGTGCACCCCGAGGTCCAGGGTGCTTCCCGAACCCACAATGGCATTTGTCAGGTAAACTGTCTCGTCATTGCTCAGGCCCCTTATGTACAATGAGACAACGAATGAAGCAAGCTCTGTCTCGCTGAGTTTGTTCTCCATTATCTCGTCTATGACATTCTTTATCTCATCATTCCTCAAGTTCCCCCCATCCATCTTCTTCTTTATTATCTCCACGGATGCTGGGTTGCTTGTGATACTCACCCCAATTATTTCGCCATGCCTAGCCCCAATCTCGCAGGAGGTATCCGAGAAAAGGGCTATCTCCCCTCGCTTGACAAGCGTTGTGCTCAAGTCAACTATGGCAATGCACTTCTTGTCGCCCTTGGTAAGCAGGACCCTGTCACCTATCAGCATGTCCATCTCGTGTGCTTCATCCTCGTTGAGCACAACTATGTTCTTTCCGGTCTCAATATCGAATATCTTGGCTTTAAGCGTGTAATCAAGTTTCTCCACCATCAAACCACCTAGTACAGATTTTCAAACCCTCCCCTGAGCACAACGTTCAGCAGACTCTGCGGGGGTATCACTCCCATCTCGGTTATGTATGCAGTCAGATACCTGGCAGGAGTAACATCAAAAGCAGGGTTTCTTATTTTCACTCCCTTGAGTTTGTTCGGATTTATTACTTCCTCCGGACTCCTTTCCTCTATCTCCTCTATTCCCCCCCATAAAGTCAGAGGGTCGAACTTGAATGTCTCCGCAGCTGAATACATGTTCACCCCATTCTCATGCGCTATGACAGCTATGCCTGCCGTCCCTACCTTGTTCACCAAATCTCCCTTGCCCGTTATGGCATCGGCTCCAACAACAACCGAGTCGACACCTCTTATGAAATGGCTCACTGCCGAGTCTACTATGAGAGTGACCTTCAAGCCTGCGCTGCTGAGCTGCTTGGCGGTAATCAACCCCTGGAGCTTGGGCCTTGTTTCAGTGCATATCACAGAAATCCCGTTTGAGAGCTCATTCGCCCTCTTTAATATTGCAACAACCGAGCTGCTGTGGCAGTGGGTCAGAATAACCGAGCTGTGGGAGAACTCCCGCCCCCCGTACTCGGCTATCTTCTCCTCATTCTCCTTCACTTTCCTGAAATACTCCACTTCGTTTCTCTCCACAAGTCTCCTAAGCTCTTCAACATCAGCAGTGCTTTTTTTGATATCTGCAAAAAGTGCCCTCAGGGCATTCCTAAGCATAGGCTCGGTAGGCCTCGTTGAAGCCAGTTCGTCTGCTGCCACAAGAAGCTCATCGATGAACTCATCCCTGCTCTTTGCCTTGGACTTGCGGGCTATTAAGCCCATAGCGCCAATTGCAGCCTTTGCTATGTTCTTGGCTCCCTGTATCCTGAGCTTCTTTATATCCTCCCTTATCCTCTCGACCTCTCTCTGCAAATTACCACCATTAGCATAGACAGTTATGTTGGAACTATTTAAAAATTAAGAGCTTTGTCCTACCTTTCTTTCAGGAATTTCTTATACTGCTTCTCATCATCAAAAACCACCGGCACGATTTTCTTCCGGCATTTCTCGCAGTAGTATACGCCCGCAATCTCGGATGTGCCTGGAATGCCCCCTTCCCGAAGTGAAGGGGCTCTTATCCTCAAACTGCCGCATCTGGGGCATGCCTTGAACTCCTTTCC
>JAPLWT010000039.1 GCA_026396455.1 Microcaldota archaeon
AAGAATATTTCTTATAATAGCCAAAACACAGGTGCTCGTCGAACGCCTTGCTTGTGCTGTAGCACCATCTGTCTATAACAGTGGGGCCGAGCAGTCTATCCCCTTTTTCAGTCAGTGGCAGTTTCTCGCTCTTTCCATACACCTCGCTTGTTGACGCAAAAATCACTTTTGCATCTATCCTCCTCGCAACCTCAAGGACATTCTCCATTCCACTTGAGTTCACCAACAGGACTTTCAGTGGGTCTTCAACATAATGTTTGACGCCAACAACAGCCGCTTCATGCACTATCATATCGCATTTCGCGGCGGCTTTCTTAACAGTTTCAAAGTTCGCAACATCGCCCTTTATGAATCCGAATCCTTTCCTCTTCAGATTGTGCCGTATATTGCTAATCCTGCCAGTGCTCAGATTATCCAGAACTGTGACCCTATTCTTCTCCACAAGTGCATCGACTATATGAGAGCCGATGTAGCCGGCGCCACCAGTTACCAATATACTCTTTCCACTTATCATTCTCCCAACCCGATACCAGAATAGTCAAAGCCTGCCTTCCTGAGCGTTTCAGCATTCCAGATCCTCCTAGAGTCAATAATACTCCTCCCCTTCATTTTCTTCAGCATCTCAGGTTTTATTTTCTTGAACTCGTCCCACTCCGTAACAACTACGCAGCAGTCCGCGTCCTTTAAGCATTCCGAACTGGAGTTTGCGTACTGTATTGCATCCTTGAGTATTTTTTTGGCGTTGTTTACTGCAACTGGATCGTAAGCCACCACTTTGGCCCCCTCTTCGAGCAGTTTTCTTATAATCCTCACAGAAGGAGCTTCTCGCATGTCGTCCGTATCCGGTTTGAATGAAAGCCCCAGCACTGCAATTCTCTTTCCAGCCAGTTTCCCCACGCTTCTCCTAGTCAAATTCACCACATGAAGAGCCTGTTCCTGATTAACTTTCATAACAGCGCCAAGTATCCTAGGTTCATACCCCAACTCCCTTGAGAAGCTCAGTATAGCGTTGACATCCTTGGGAAAGCAACTACCTCCAAACCCTGGCCCAGCCTCAAGGAAAAGTGGTCCAACTCTCCTGTCCAGCCCAACCCCTTTTGCAACTTCATATACATCCACATCGCTCAGCTTCTCGCATATATTGGCAATCTCATTTATGAATGACACCTTGGTTGCCAGTACGGAGTTGCTCACGTACTTCACCATCTCTGCTGAAACAGTGTTCATCCTCAGCATTGGAACCTTCTTTCCCTCATAAAACTTCTTGAAAAGTTTCTCCAAAATTTCCCCCGATTTCTTGTCATGTTCCCCAATCACCACTCTATCTGGATTGAATGTGTCGTAGACTGCATTTCCCTGCCTGAGGAACTCCGGGCACATGCATATGCCAAATTCCTTATCCGCGCTCTTTCCAGAGACTCTCTCAATAATCCCCTTGACCTTGTCAGTTGTCCCTGGAACAACGGTGCTCCTCACAACCACCGTATGGTGCCCTCCCTTCTTCCTCAAGCTCCTTCCCACCTCCTCAGCAACTGCGTAGATAAAGCTCAAATCTATAGACCCATCAGCAGCACTGGGTGTGCCTACGCATATGAAAGTCACGTCAGAATCCAGAATCGCCTCGTTTCTTGTGTTTGTAGCTTTCAGCGCACCAGACTTCACTGCCTTCCTGAGCAACCCCTCCAGCTCAGGCTCAAAGAATGGGGCCTTTCCCTCGTTTATCATATTTATCTTTTTGGGGTCATTCGTGGATATCAGTACCCTGAAACCGCGGTCAGCAAAGCAGGCTGCCGCAATAAGTCCCACATAACCCGCACCGATTATCGAGATTCTCATCGAAATCTATTATTTAGAGAAAACAAATTAAATACCATGCACTAAAAGAGAATCATGATCCTAATAACGGGCGGAGCCGGCTTCATAGGAAGCAACTTAACTGATTTTTTCATATCAAAGGGCAGTGATGTTACCGTTTTTGATAACCTTTCATCAGGACGCATGGAAAACCTCAATGCGAGTATTGGAAGAAAGAATCTCAAATTCATAAAAGGGGACATTCGTGACGCTGAAGCAATCGACTCCGCAATGAAGGGTGTTGAAGAGGTATACCATCTTGCAGCAGACCCCAGCGTGAAGGATAGCGCAACGAACCCCGAGGTTAGTTTTAGTATAAATGTCAGCGGGATGTTCAGCGTGCTCGAGGCGGCAAGGAAAAACGACGTGAAAAAGGTAGTTTTCACATCGACTTCTACGGTATACGGTGAGGCTGAGGTGCTCCCAACTCCTGAAAATTATCCGCTTATCCCAATAAGCAATTACGCAGCATCAAAAGTTGCGGACGAGGCTTACATATCCTCCTATGCATCTACATACGGGATAAAGGGGGTTGTGCTTAGGTTAGCAAACATATTCGGTCCCCCCTCAACCCACGGTGTCATGTTCGACTTCTACAAAAAGCTAAAGGCAAATCCGAAGAAACTTGAGATTCTTGGAAACGGCAAGCAATGCAAATCATACCTCTACATCTCAGACTGCGTAGATGCACTTTTCCTGGCATCAAGGAAGCAAAAAAAGATATTCGACTTCTTCAACGTCGGAAGCGGGCAGATGGAGGACGTCAATTACATAGCAAAGGCAATGTGCTCTTTCCTTAAGCTGAAACCTAAATTCGAGTATACTGGGGGCACGAGAGGCTGGAAAGGTGATGTGGTAAAAATGCTTCTGGATACCAAGAAGATTGAGAAGCTGGGCTGGAGGAAGAAGGTCTCTCTGAAAGATGGGATAAGAAAGTATGTCGAATGGCTGGAGGCTACTCAATAATTTTGAATATCCTCACCAAGCCAGACTGATTGCTCTCCGGATAGACCTGCTCGAATCCAGGCAGGTTCCCAAGAATGAATCCCTGATAGAACGTAGAATCATACATTTTCCCTACCCTATCCTCCCAACCAGTCTTTCCATCCGGCCAGACGTCATTGGTGTAGAACATAGTGAACACATACACACTTTTGCCTTGGGAACTCTGAATACCGCCATAGACGGGTATCCCTCTATTGACTCTGCTCAGGTTGTACTCGTAGAATATTCCGGCTATGGCAGCCGCACTGCTATTCGTGTATCTTATGCAATAAGTATAGTTCGAGAGAGTGCTGCGCGCTCTAACCAGTGGCGCCGAAGAGCCAGAACCCTCGCAGAAATCCGCTATTGTCGGATTAACAGGCACCGCAATCCTCTCAAAGTTGTGCTCGGCTTCGCATCTAGAGGTGCTCAGCTGATACATCACACCATACTTTATCCCTTCCTTAAAAGCGAAATCCATGCTAGTCTCGTTGTTATACACGCAGGACAGGAAGTTAAGTGCTCCCCACTTGCCCACAAGGTCCTGGTCAAAGAGCACATATTTCGCATTGTGCTCCAGCATGTACTCCTTCAATGCTTGGGGTGTGTTGGAGACGAACTTATCCGCAACCTCCAAATCCATATCCTGATACTTGTGGTCGTTCCTTGTGATGCATTTCTTCTGCCCCCAGTAGTTTATCCAGTGCCCATAATCCCACCATGAGATAACCCTATCATTCTCACCAACATTATCCTTTATCCAGTCCATAGGGTCTCTCCAATATGCGGGTATCCTGGAGCAGAATAGATAATAAGAGATTAAATTTCCATTATTTGCTAGAGCAGAGCAGTTGCGTCCCATCTCACTCGCATAGGCGGGATCTTTTAGTTCATATTTCGAGTCAAGTGCGCCAGTAACAACATCAACTAACGGGCCAGGGATAGAAAGATCAGGCTCAATAAAACAGTTGGCGCACGGTCTCACATACACTAGGGACTCGGCAGCGAGCACGAGCAGAGCAACCCCCACAACAGTCCATTTTGCTGCATCATCTCCAAAATCTTTTTTTATAAACTTGTGCAATTTTTTATCCAGCTCTCCAAATAGCATTGTCACTGCAACGCCAGCCATGAAAGATACATGAAGCATGTATTTGCTCTTGCTCAGGCCCACATAGCTCACTGGGAAAATCATCATCCCGAACAAGACTCCCAAGCTCGAGCCACGGTATATAGAATAACAAATCGCTAAAAAGGAAGACAAAAAGAGGATGTCCACAAACCATGTACTGCTCCCCAGGAACCCCATCGAATTCGCGAAATCTCCCGATGTTGGGGTCTCCTCAGCAACTGTCATCATAAGGGCGCTCGAGGGGCGCGCTATAGAAGCGGCATTCACCACGTAGTTCCAAATCCTTGGCCCAACTGGTAGCGGGAAGCCAGAAGCAAATGTTATAAGAAGAAAGATTCCTCCAACTGTCAGGTATCCTGCAAGGTAGTTTATCCTATCCTCCTGCCTCTTCACTCTTTGGCTGATGAAATATAAGCCAACAGCAAATGCAAGAGCTGAGGCAAAACTCAGTATATCACTTGGCATCACCCAGCCGACATATGCTGAGTATACAATATACGTGAAAGCCGAGAAGCAGAGTATTATAGCATTCAGTTCAATTAACTCCCTATTCGATTTATTTTGGAAGTAGTTAATCAGCGATTGTAATCCCACATAACCCGCCAGCACAAGATATACCAGGACATCTCCGCTTGACCCAAGCGTTGCAGCCATAACAGCGATTCCTGCCAGAACTGCGAATCTCCTGTCTTTTCTTGAAACTGCAAGCGCATACGTTGAGTAGAAGAAGAAAGCGGCGAATATACCCCATGGCTGCAGTTCGCTCTCTCCTGCAGCAAACTTCTCTATTATCCTTGGCATTACTGCCATCAAGGCTGCGCCAATCAAACCATACTTCTTTCCGTATTCTTCTGAAATCAGCATAAAGACTAGGAAGCATATCAGCGCCCCCACGACTGGCGGATAAACTCCTGCAATTGTCGAAAGCAGATAGTTGTTGAACTGCTGGTTCCCCGTCATGTAACCGTAGATTGAGTACCACTCAACCTCCAAGTAGCGAACAATCGGAGGGTCTCTGTGCGAATCCGGATGCGGGTACCAAGCAAGATCGTCAGTTGTGGGAATCTCACCTTGAGTTAGAATGAACTGCGCACCTTGGTCATAGTAATAAGGGTCGAATTCATAGAATATCGGGCCTATGCTCTGTATCCTGACCCAGAATGCGAGCAGCATTATCAGCAGAAGCAATATCCAGGCAGCATCTCTTTTGTAATCGAAAGAAAGTTCGAAATCAAGCACATTCTCCTTTGTGCAGAGGATAAAGCCCACGATTGTCACTAAGATGATGTTTCCCACTGCGAGCTGGGGGGAGTAAAGCACTCCAAAGAGGGAATATACAAAAAGCAGAACCGGCGGGACTATCAGACCTACCACGAAGCCGAAAGCTGCAATCTCTGCAAGAGGCATCTTGGTTTTTCTCAACAACGCCAAGGCTAGCAGGAATCCAGGTACGAAGATTGACAGGAATACTGGCACTGCCGTACTAAGGAATGCTATCTCTCCGCTCAAATAATCACTATTCCATTACTTACACATAAATTCAGAACATAAAGATTTATTTACCTTTCACCTGGAAAGTTACCCCTTACGGAGGTTTATAAAGGGAAAAATAGGTGTAAATAACGTCTATGCGAGCCTACAAATTCCGCATATATCCCTCGAAGAAGCAGGAAGAGCTTCTGAATCATCATTTATGGCTAGCAAAGAATCTCTGGAATGAACTTCTAGAAGATTGCAAGCAAATGTATGAAGACTTTGGCTATTTCCCAACAAAGAATACACTGCAACTGATGGTGAAAAACTATGGATTATATTCTCAAACACAGCAGGAGATTGCTCACAGAATGCATAATTCAGTGATGAGAGTTTTTATTCTGAAAAAGAAAGAAGTAAAATGCGGTTTTCCAAGATTCAAATCAATTGATAGAATAAAGAGCTTGCGCTATCCACAATATGAAACTGGTTTTTGGCTGGATGAGAAACTCACGGTGACTCCATTTGGTGAGATTGCAATAAAGAAGCACAGGGAGATAAAAGGCAGAATAAAGACGCTGACTTTGAAAAGGGAAGCATCGGGTAGGTGGTTTGCTGTTTTCTGCGTTGAAACACCTGAAGAAATTCCAAGAGAAAATAAAGGGAAGGCAGTGGGAATTGATTTGGGACTGAAGACATTTGCAACTTTATCAAACAGTCTGAAGATAAGCAATCCGAGGCATCTCATGAAGCATGAGGAAGAGCTTGCATTCATGCAACGAAAGTTCTCAAAGAAGAAGAGAAGGAGCAGCAACAGAAAAAGGGCAAAAGTAAGGATTGCCAGATTACATGAAAAAGTAGCAGACACAAGGAGAGACTTCCTTCATAAACTCTCAACTGAATTGGTGAATGATTATTCCTTTATAGCATCAGAAAGGCTTGCCTCGCAGGAGATGGCAGAACAGCACTACGGCAAGCAAATCCACGATGCAGGATGGAATATGTTTGCAAACATGCTTGCATACAAGGCGGAAGGAGCTGGATGCAGGGTTGTGTTTGTGGACCCGAAGAACACGACTAAAGAGTGCAGCAACTGTGGTTCAATAACTGAAAAAACGCTCTGGCAGAGGATGCATAACTGTCCCTATTGCGGATTAATCATTGATAGAGATTTAAATGCTGCGCGCATTATACTCATAAGAGCTACCTCTGGGCAAGGGGGAAGTAACGCCTGCAATTCCTTGCATAAGGAGAGAGATGTTGCATTGGCAACATCTGTGAAGCAGGAAGCCCACGCCTATTCATAGGCGGAGCATGTCACATAACGGAAATATTGCGAGATGCTGTTATGGACGATGTCAGAGTGATTGGCGGTGGACCAACAGGCTGCCTAGCGGCCATGGAAGCTGCCAAGAGGAACTTGAATGTCACCGTATTCGAGGAGCATGGGAGTATTGGCTCACGCCTAAAATGCTCCGGCATTATCTCAAAAAAAGGCCTGGATACGCTCGGGGTAGACTACAAAAAATCGATTCTAAACGAGTTCCGCGGGACTAGGATCTACTCCCCCTCCCTAAATGAAATGAACGTTATCGCAAAGGACATCAAGGCATTTGCAATTGATAGGAAAGAGTTTGATACTAGATGCGCGGATGAGGCGGAGAATGCTGGCGCCAGGATACTGCTGAAGAAGAGAGCAGTGAGAAGCGATGTAACTTCAAAACTCCTAATTGGTGCTGATGGGGCGCTTTCGCAGGTCGCCAGGTGGTTCAGCTTCCCGGAAATGAATGAATTTGCTTTCTGCTACCAGGCAGATTTCCAGAATGCAGCTATAGAAGACAAGAGCCTGGTCAGCGTATTCCTTTCAAATAAACTATTCCCGGGCTTTTTCGGATGGGCGATTCCTCTCAACGAATCAGAAGCAAGGGTTGGGCTTGGGGTTTTCAGGGATGTACGCAATGGGTATACCAGGAGCGTTAAGCATTACTTTGACCTTTTCACTAAGAAACATCCGATTGTTTCAAAAATTCTTAAAAAATCAAAGAGTGAAAACAGGCTGAGTGCCATCATCCCTCTTTCAACCAGAGATAAGACTGCAAGCGGGGATGTGCTCCTTGTTGGTGATGCGGCGGGTCAGGTCAAAGCAACAACTGGTGGAGGAGTCGTATTCGGTGGGAACTGTGCCAAGCTTGCAGGGAGCCTGGCACCCCGGATCATAGAGAGAAAGGATTCAAGCGATTACGAGCGGAGCTGGAAGAAAAAGTTCGGGGATGACCTGAGGTTGCATAAAAAACTTAGGGGATTCTATAATTCCCTGACTGACGGGCAGATTGATAGTTATCTCAGTCTAGCAAAGAAAACCGGTATGGAAAGGTTTCTTGCAAAGAATGGGGATATGGATAGCCCCACAGCAATGTTTAACCCGGCAGTTTCAGCTGCGCCCTTGCATGCAGTCATGTTCAAAGCATTCAGTGCTATAATATCAAAAACATGAAGTAAAAAGCCTAAGTTGTTGATCCCATTCTTTCATATAAATCAAGAGGCCCCCAACTGTCAACGTACACGTAACTGGCATCTACGTACTCCATCGCTTCTCTCTCTATCCTACTTCCATTCCCGCACATGTCCGCAATATTCGGATGGTTTATTACAAAGTACTTCGTATTCTGCCTCCGCAGAGGATTGAATACGAGCTCCTCATCCTCTTCCTTGCTCATGTTACATACATACCCCCCAAAAAAAGACATTCTCGTTGCAGGGTCCCTATCAGAAAGGTAGTACACCTCGCTGTTCACCCCAAACACGAATATCCTGTCATCCCTCTGCGTATTAGCTCTTATAAAATCACTTATGCCCTTCTGCTCCTCCCAAGATGGACTGAAGGCCATACCTCCCATAACATAAAATTCAAAAGCCAGGAATAACAGTGCCATAAAAATTATGAAAATAATTATTCCCGTGAAAATTTCCTTCTTCATCTTGCCTTTCAGTTTAAGAACATTCTCCACCCCCCTGCTTGCTAAAATCGAGAGAGCTGGCACAGCAAACAAGTAGTTATGCCAATAGCCCCATCCCATCAGCGCAATGATAAGACCACTCAAAAGCCATAGGAAAATAGTTATATACCTCTTGTTCATCCGCCTTAAACCAATTACTGTAAGCAGTACAAACGGTAAGAAAAGAATAGCCATCATAACCCAAGTACTTACTACATCGCTAATGCTCTGCCACTTTGACCCAACGAGAGCGAGGAACATCCAGTAGAATGCGTACTGCAGTGCAGAGTTTACGAATAGATAAATCACCATGGGGACTAAGATTACGCTCAAGCCGGCGGCAAACACCGCAGCACTCCTGCCCCATTCAAGCTTCTTCCCAGAGTTATACAACTCATAAATGACGGGGATAATCATGAATATGCATGTCTGTCTCACCGAGCATGCTGCTGCAAAAAGTATACTAACGAGGAATATAACACTATAGCTGAGCTCAAAGCATACCAAACAGTAGAACATTGCAGCGATGAATAAGTTTGCAACAGGATCCGTCATTAACACATACCCGCAAAATCCCGGAAAAGCATTTATGAATATCATTATAGCCGCAGCAAGGAATCCACCCTTACGATTACTCAGCTTTTTTCCTATTAAATATACTAAAAATATTGTTAGGCTCACCATGAAAGCGGTGTAAACTCTCAGTTTGGCAATGTCATTCCCACATAAAAGGACTGCCGGAATCACTGAAATGTACATTCCAGGAGGCTTGTTCTCTATTATATCCCTGTACGGAACCCATCCCTCAATCATCTTTTTCGAAACCAAAAGGTACTGCCCCTCATCTATGAACAAAACATGGTAAAGCGGCTGGTAAAAAACTAGAACCAGGTTTAACAGAAACAGTAACATGAATACTGCAAAGTCGTTCCTATCCACATATAATCCCATGAGTTGGAAATAATAAATACCTATGCAGGTGCGCCATTGTCAACAATTATAAATCCGAATTCCGATATCTACCCCATGGAAAATCCACCATTCCACATTGCCATAATTCCCGATGGTAACAGAAGGTGGGCCAAGCAGCACGGGCTTCCTCTGATAGAAGGCCATAGGGTAGGAATAGACAAGCTTAGGAAGGTAATGGAGTGGTGCAGGAACATGGGCGTGCGCATGGTTACCTTCTGGGGCTTCTCCATGGAGAACTTTGAGAGGGATAAAAGTGAAGTTGAGTTGCTTATGAAGCTTTTTGAGGCTAAAATAGATGAGGTCAACAGGGAAGAGGTCCATAAGAACAAGATACGGCTAAGAGTTTTCGGCAGGAAGGAATTGCTCCCCAAAAAAGTTAGGGAGAAGATTGAGCAGTTCGAAAAAGAAACTGAAAAATATGACAATTATTTCGTTAACATCCTACTCGCCTATGGCGGTAAGCAGGAAATTGTGGATGCATGTAATTCCATAGTTGAAGATTTCAAGAAGGGCAGGATTGAATCTGTGACTGAGAAGACATTTGCAAACTACCTGTACACCAAGGACCTGCCCGACCCGGATTTGGTAATACGCACATCTGGTGAGCAGAGAATCTCAGGCTTAATGCTTTGGCAGACATCGTACAGCGAGTTATACTTCTGCCCCAAGCTATGGCCTGATTTTTCAGAGCAGGATTTGAGGGATGCAATAAACGATTATGAGAACAGAAAAAGGAGGTTCGGCAAGTGACTCTCACAAAAGAGTTTGAAATCGCAGACACTACTTTCAAGAGGACAAGGGGGCTGATGTTCAGAAGCAGTATTTCAAAACCGCTGCTCTTCATTATGCCTTCGGAATCAGCAGAACTCAGCTCGATCCACTCCCTTTTCGTATTCTTTCCCTTTGATGCAGTTTTCCTGAACTCAAAAGGAGTTGTTGTGGACATCAGGGAGCGCATAAAGCCATTCACATTAAAAATAACACCTGCTAAGCCTGCCAAGTATATACTTGAGATGGAGGCAGGTGGGGCTAAAAGGAGAAAAATACGCGTTGGCGACAGGCATCTCACGAAGGTATATATTTAAATCAGTAACATAAACTCCTTATGTCAGTCAAAATCATTGAGACTTCGGAGTTTGATTTGAAGAAGCCCATACTTGTTGAGGGCTTCCCAGGCATAGGGCTTGTCGGAACAATAGCATCAAGCTATCTGGTTGAGAAGCTCAAAATGGATTTGCTGGGCCACATAACCTCCGAGAAGTTTCCCCCCATAGCCGCAGTTCACAATAAAATTCCACTTCATCCAGCAAGAATATACAAATCCCAGAAGAACAATCTGCTTGTGCTTTTCTCTGAATTCATCATACCACTCCAAAGCATTCACGACCTTTCTGAGAAAATACTTGACTGGTGCATAGAGCGAGAGGTTAAGGAGATAATCTCCTTGGGCGGCATAGTCCTAAAAGACCAAGGGGATGTAGTATTCGGAATAGCCAGCACTCCAAAACTTGTTGAGGAGCTTGAGGCAAATGGAATAAAAACAATAAAGGAAGGCGCCACTACGGGTGTAAGCGGTGTGCTTCTCGCTGACTGCTACTCAAGGAAATTCCCAGCAGTCTCATTACTTGCAGACTCCAAACCCGAATTTCTGGACCCGAAAGCAGCAGCTCTAGTCATAGAAGCACTGAAGAAGCTAATAAACGTAAAAGTAAGCACAGAGGAGCTCATCTGCGAATCGGTGAACATAGAGGGAAGGATGAAAGAGATTATGTACAAGGCAAGGGATGCGCACAGCAACTACAAGAAGGTAGAGGAGATAGGGCCGATGTACGGTTGATTTTAAATTCTCCCTTTTTCAAAACATTCTATACGCGGGGGTGCCTGAGCCTGGTCTAAAGGGCAGGTGGCCATAAGCCTGCCAAACTTAAGATCCTGTGCACTTAGGTGCTACGTGGGTTCAAATCCCTCCCCCCGCATTATCCGTTCACCAGAACTTCACCAGTATCAGTCTTATCTGGTCTGATGTGTCCTCGCAAGCATCTGCTATATTCTCAACAGACTGGAAGAGCGCATACATAAGAATTGCCTCTGCGCCAGGTCTGTTCTCCTTCAGCAGCACCTTCTGAGAGGCATAGTACTGGTCATCCACCGCTTCCTCTATTCTCTCCACCTTATGGGCCAGTTCCATCGCCCTCTCTTTATCTCTAGAAATTATCCTGTCAATGCATTCGTTGAGCTTCTCAATTGCCTCCTTGTCGTTCTCGCACATTTCAGCTATGAGCTTCTTCTCAGAGTCCCTCAGCTTCCCTATTACGGCAAGGTTCTTGCTCGCGGTATATATCCAGTCGTTTATTGAATCCGTCTCTTTTGCGAGGTGCATGAGATCCTCTTTATCCTGCTTTGCAAGCTCACCCTTCGCGAGCTGCTCCATTATATCCCTCCGTATCCCGTCCGCCTCCTTCTCAAACATCTTTATTCTGTCAAACTTCCGTCCCCCCTTCTCAACCATACTTACGAGCTCTTCTATGGATTTTTTGCCAAGCTCGAACTCTCTCTTGAACATCTCGAGGATCTTCTCCTCCCTTCTCTCACCAAACCATTCAGATATGCTAGTCAATTCTCAACGCCTCCTTCAGTCCCTCGTCGGGATACTTAAACAGTTTAACATCCTCGGGCTTGAAGCGCACGCAGACCTTCTCGCCCGATTCATATTCTCTTCCGCTGGGGAATCTTGAGATGACTGACTCACCCCCGATCCCTACCTCAACATAGGATAACCCCCCAAGAAACCTGAAGTTCTTTACAACTCCCTCAGCTCCGTCATCCCCTACCTCCACTTTCTCAGGTCTAACGACAGCAACATACGCGCCAGGCTTGACCTTCGGGACTTCCATCTCCCAATTTAGCATTTTTAATTTGCAACATTTGCCCCAATCGGAAGCCGCTGCCTCTATAAAGTTCGCATCGCCAAGGAAATGGGCAACAAAGAGGTTTGTAGGATTCCTGTAAATCTCCTCGGGAGAGCCCACCTGCTCCACCCCTCCCCTCCTCATCACGACTATTTTGTCTGCAACTTCCATAGCCTCCTCCTGGTTGTGCGTGACATGGACTGCAGTGAGTTTCAGATCCTTTATCATCTTCCTCATCTCGCTCCTAAGCTCCGCACCTATCTTGGCATCAAGGGCAGAGAGCGGCTCATCCAGGAAGAGCAGGCTTGAGCCTGTTGTGAGCGCTCTTGCAACCGCCAACCTCTGCTGCATTCCTCCGGAGAGCTCAAGGGGGTACGCATCATGCCTCGCGGCCAGCCTTACAAGGTTTAGCATCTCCTTTGCATTCCTCCTGCTCTCCTCAGAGTCCTTTCCTCTTACCACAGGCCCATAGATTGTGTTGTCAAAAACATTCAGGTGGGGGAATAAGGCATAGTTCTGGAAGACAAAGCCGATGTTCCTGTCCTCTGGCGGGAGATCCGTGACATCATGTCCATCTATGTAGACCTTTCCACCGGTCGGCTCCCACATACCTGCAATAATCTTCAGCAGAGTTGTCTTGCCGCATCCGCTCGGCCCAAGCAGCACCACATACTCCCCATCATTTATCTCAAGGTTTATGCTCCTAAGTGCCTTTATGTTCCCGAAGAACTTTGAAATACCCACTACTTTCACGTTAGGCATTGACTCACTTCCTCCTCAGAAGAAATGCTGCGATGAACGAAACACCGAGCAGCAGAGCAGACGCAAATGCCGCATCGCCGTATTTGCTCGCGCTTACAAATCCTACTATTAGCACAGGGATTGTTTTAAATGTTTTTGAGACTGCCAGTGTTGCACCGGTCTCACTCAGACTCCTCATAAATGCCATTACTGCACCCGCCAATATGCTCGGCATTATAAGAGGGAGCGTTATAGTTCTGAAAACCTTGAAGGGGGTTGCCCCCAGAACTCTTGCTGCATCCTCCAGATTCTTATCCAAATCTCTTATGGAGGCTGCCACAGGCTTCACTATATACGGGTAGGAGAAGCTCATGTGAACCATTGCCAAGACAAGGAGCTCATTCATCTTAAACAGATTCCAGAACATGCCCAGAGAAAGCCCAAGAGCAACAGTGGGCATCACCATGACCATGTCAGTAAGGAATTCAAAAATTGGTCCAAGCCCGAATTTATTCCTGCCTATCAGCAGAGCCATTCCTACTCCAAAGACGAGATTGAGTACCGTGGCTACAAAGGCTATGGCGAGGGATATTCCGATGGCGTTCATAATATCTCCAAATTCTCCAGGTGAATATGAAACGAATTTGAGCAGGTAGAAAGATGGAACGAGTATAATAATCATAAAGAATGCAAAGGCGAATGCATTCTTCTCCAGCTTGAGGCTGTTTATCGATTTCTCAAGTGATGGGTAAACTTTCACTACTGGAATGCCGAATCTGTTCGAGAGGTACCTCACCAATGCCAGGAGGATTGTCGATACTGCGATGAGTATTATGCTGAGAGATATGGCGGATGCCATATCGCCGTTGTTTTTGTAAAGAAGCGTCTGGGTAGGTGCTGTTGCTGCGAAGAACTGCCCGGTTCCAACTGCCATCATGGTTGCCCCTGTCTCGCTGAGGCTTCTTGTGAATGCCAGCAGAGCTGCAATGAGCAAGCCAGACTGGAAAAGCGGGAGCGTGACTGTCCTGAAAGCAGTCAGCGGATGTGCCCCAAGAGTCCTCGATGCCATCTCGTAGGTTATATCAACTTCCTCGATCGCAGCAGAAAGCGTCCTCACGATATAGGGGTAGGTGAAAGCCACGTGCACGGCAAGTATCATCCAGAACCCCTTGCTAAGCAATCCAATTCCCGCCCCACCCCAGAACAGGGCGACTGAGAAGCCGAGTGCCGCTGTCGGCATTATAAGAGGCATATCCACAAGGAAGTTCAGGTAGACTTTGAACTTTGTTTTGTATCTGGCTATAACCCACGCAATCGGAATTCCGAATATTATGTCAAGCACTACTGCACTGAATGCTATAGAAAATGAGTTGAAGAGGGCGTCCCCCATCTCTTTAGTGAGGTATATCTGTGGGAAGCAGACTGCACTGGAGTCAGGACAGCCTCTCAATGCGATGTAAAGAGTCGGTGCGAATACCAGCAGTAGGAAGAATAATACGACAATTGAGTAGAAAGCCAATTCCGGGAGTTTGCCCGATACAAGCTTCCTTTCACCACCCATGAGGCTATTTTATAGAAAGAAATTAAAATTGACATGAGTTAAAAGTGCCCCGTATCTAGCATATTTTAAAACAACCTCCGAAATACTATCATGGAAAAACTTCTGAGCGAGGTTCTTGAGGGGATAAAGCCCACCCCCGAGGAGAAGGAATGGGAGATGAGCATTGCGGAGTGGGTGAAATCAAGACTGAGAAGAGTTATCCCAAAGAATGTTGAGATTGAGATAGTCGGCTCCATAGCCAAGAACACCGATTTGAGGAATGACAGAGATGTCGACATGTTCATGCTTTTCCCAAAGGGAACTGCAAAGAGTGAGTTGGTAACGAAAGGATTGGCATATGCAAAGAGAGCAGTTTCCCCCCATCCCTGGCAGATTGGCTATGCTGAGCACCCGTATCTAAAAGCAGAAGTGGAAGGATGCACTATCGAGCTGGTCCCTTCCTTTAGGATAACCAACATAAACGAGAGGGCATCTGCAGTTGACAGGTCACCTCTGCACAAGAAATACATACTCTCAAAACTTGACGAAAAGAAATGCGATGAGGTGAGATTGCTCAAGCAATTCCTGAAAAGGCTTGGAGTCTACGGGGCAGAGCTGAGGGTCGAGGGCTTCTCAGGTTACCTCTGTGAATTACTCATCGTGCATTATGGCTCCTTTACCGAACTCCTCAAGCATTCTTCAAACTGGAGCAGGCCTGTCATTGATATTGAAGGATACCACAGTGAGAAAGAGATGAGAGGGAAGTTCAATGCTCCCCTCATTGTCGTAGACCCGGTTGATAAGAACAGAAATGTTGCGGCAGCAGTTTCCCCGATATCCCTCTCAAAATTCATACTTGCATCAAGGGCATTCCTGAGAAAACCAAGCAAGGGATTCTTCTTTTCGAAGGATAAGGAGTTCTCAAAGAAGGAGCTTTCAGAGAAGATGATGAGCAGGGGGACAAAGTTCGTTGCGCTGGCATTTCCCGCTCCGAAAGTTGTGCCTGACATACTCTGGCCCCAGCTCAGGAAAGCAGCAGGCAGCATTGCAAAGCATCTTGAGCTCTCCGAATTCAAGCTTTTCGGCTATGACTTCTGGAGCGACGAGAGCAAGAGATGTGTGGTACTCCTCGAGCTGTCCACCTACCAGCTTCCCGCTATCAGAAAAGCCATAGGTCCTGCGGTGACCTACGAGAAGGATGTGGGGAGCTTCATAAGGAAGCACAGGAATGCCGTAGAAGGGCCCAGGATCGAGGGGGATAAGGTGATTGCAGTGGAGCGCAGGGATATAACCGATGCAATTGTGCTTATCAAAAAAATAATTAAAAACCCTGGCAGCTATGCCATCCCATCTCATATATCAAAAACTATAAAGAAGGGATACGTGCTTGTTGATGAGGATATTCTCAAAGAGAGCTTCAATGAGTTCGTTAATTCTTATCTATCAAAAAGGGAATTCTTCATTAATGATCTAATCTGAAAGGGACAGATATGGAACTTTACTACGAGGACCCATACCTCAAATCCTTTACTTCCAAGGTCAACTCGGTTTCCTATTCCAATTCCCATGCGCTCATCGTGCTTGAGAGGACAGCGTTCTTCCCTGGCGGTGGTGGGCAGAGTTGCGATACCGGAATGATTGTCGGAAAGAAAGGCTCCGCCAAGGTTGTTGAGACAAGGATGGAAAAAAATACCGTGGTGCACCTATGCTCCCTCAATGGGGTAATAGAACAGGGGGAGGGAGTGCAGTGCAGGATTGACTGGGATAGACGATACGAGCTCATGAGGGCCCACACTGCACAGCACATGTTCTTCCAGTGCCTTTCAAGGTTCTTCAAAGACTTGTACGTTGTGAAGGACAACATAGATGTTGGAAGGCATGCGCTTTTCATACGGAGCCCTGAGCAAATAGACTTTGCAAGGCTTGCAGAAGCGGAGAAGCTCGCGAATCAGGTTATCAAAGAGGGAAGACGGGTGATAGTGCGCTGGATGAAGAAGGAGGAAGCTGCGAAGGGAGATTTCCGAATCAAGCTTGATAGGATAAAGGGAAACGAGGTGCGTGTTGTTGAAATTGAGGGATTTGACAAGTCTGCATGCTCCGGAGTTCACGTTCTAAGCACAAATGAGATAGGTCTTCTCGCCGTTACACGCATTACCAGAGAGGGAAATGAGTACGCCCTGGAGTTTGAGTTCGGTGATAAGGCAAGAGACTTTCTTTTGGATATGAAGAAGATAGGCATGGGCGCATCTTCCATCCTCCAAACCTACCCCGAGCTGCTTGAGAGGACTGCCGATAAGCTCAAGCATGAGAACCTCACGCTTTCGGAGCAGCTCAAGGAGTTGAACGAGGCGCTTCTCAGCAAGCTGGAACCCGCTGAAAAAGGCGGAATTAGGATATACTCAAAAATCTTCTCTGGCATGGATGCCAAAAAGCTTATGGACAAGGCA
>JAPLWT010000006.1 GCA_026396455.1 Microcaldota archaeon
TTTCTCTATCTGAAGGAGAATGAGGTGAACAATATACGGAAGATTGTCAGGGCAAAGGAGTTCAACATCCCGCCCGAAAAGGTGCAGGAGATGGTGGTAATGGCGTGATCTGATGGCTAAGGACATTCAAATCATACATGAAAAGGAAGAAGGCAGCAAGCCGGTAAGGGCACTGCACGGGAGGATTGCAGTTGTCGGGGATGGGGCAACAGCGACCGGCTTCAGGCTTGCCGGGGTTACTAACGTTTATGCGCTTGAGGGGAAGGAAGCCGAGAAGAAGATAGCGGAACTGCTGGGCAATGAGGATACCGAGATCTTGATTGTCAATGAAAGGATATCCGCTTCGTTGGACTGGAGGCTGAAGAAAAAAATCAGCACGATCGCAAGACCTGTTGTGGTGGAAATTCCTGACAAATTTGGAGTGAGCGGGCAGACGGAATCGCTTAGGGCGATGGTGAAAAGAGCGCTTGGTTTTGAGCTTACGAATAAACAAGAGGGATAATATGGGGATCTTAAGCAAAATAGCAGGGCCGGTAGTTAACGCCGAACAGATGCGGGGAGCTAGGATGTTTGATGTCGTCAGGGTTGGAGATGAAAGGCTGATAGGGGAAATAATAAGGCTTAAAGGGGATACTGCAACAATTCAGGTTTATGAGGATACGAGCGGTTTGAAGCCCGGAGAGAAAGTCGAGAATACCGGAAGGCCTCTGTCGGTTGAGCTCGGCCCGGGCCTCCTCACCTCAATTTTTGATGGAATCCAGAGGCCTTTGGAAGTAATAAAGGCAGAGAGCGGGGATTTTATAAGGAGGGGCATATCTACAGACGCGATAGACAGAAAGAAGAAGTGGGAGTTTGTGTCGAAGGTTAAGAAGGGGGAAAGCGTCAAGCCCGGCGATGTGATCGGGACCATAAAGGAGACGGAAATAATAACACATAAAATACTCGTTCCCTACGGGGTGGAGGGAACGATTGAATCAATAAAGGAAGGTAAATTCACTGTTAAGGATGAGGTAGCAACTATCAAGGCAAGCGATGGCAAAAAGCATGAGGTGGCGTTGCTGCAGAACTGGCATGTGAGGACCCCGAGGCCTGTTGTTGAGAAGCTCCAGCCGGACCAGCCGTTGGTTACGGGCCAAAGGATATTGGATTTCTTCTTCCCAGTGGCTAAGGGGGGGACAGCTGCAATTCCCGGCCCGTTCGGGAGCGGTAAAACCGTTTTAGCCCAACAGCTGAGCAAATGGTCTGATGCGCAGATTGTCATCTACGTGGGTTGCGGGGAGAGGGGAAACGAGATGACCGAGGTGCTGACGGAATTCCCCCAGCTCGAAGACCCTAAGTCAAAGAAGCCACTGATGCAGAGGACGATTCTTGTCGCAAACACATCCAACATGCCCGTGGCGGCAAGGGAGGCAAGCGTCTACACGGGCATAACCATGGCGGAGTACTACAGGGATATGGGTTATGATGTCGCACTTATGGCTGACTCAACCTCGAGGTGGGCAGAGGCAATGCGTGAAGTTTCAGGCAGACTGGAGGAGATGCCCGGCGAGGAGGGTTACCCAGCATATCTGGCCAGGAGGCTGGCGGAATTCTATGAGAGAGCCGGCAGGGCGGTATGCCTTGGGAAGGATAAGCGGCTGGGCTCAATAACCATAGTTGGTGCAGTCTCACCCCCAGGGGGAGATTTGTCAGAGCCAGTCTCCCAGAACACGCTGAGGGTCACAAAAGTATTCTGGGCCCTTGATGCAAGCCTGGCGCACAGGCGCCACTTCCCGTCAATAAACTGGTTGAGGAGTTACTCGTTATACCTAGATTCCCTTGAGGAATGGTATGGAACGAAAATTTCTTCCGACTGGTCTGAGCTGAGGAAAAGCGCAATGAAGCTTCTGCAAAAGGAATCGGAGCTGCAGGAGATTGTGCAGCTTGTCGGCCCTGATGCGCTGCCAGAAAGGGAAAGAGCCGTTCTCGACGTGTCAAGGATGATAAGGGAGGACTTCCTGCAGCAAAGCGCATACCATGAAGTTGACACCTATGCGAGCTTGAGGAAGCAGTACATGATGCTGAAAATAATACTTCACTTCCATGACAAAACCAACTCTGCACTTGAGAATGGGGTGCCGCTCAGGAAGATTCTGGAGCTTACTGTGAGGGAGGAAATAGCCAGGATGAAAGAAATTCCCGAGAAGGAGCATGAGAACAAGATGAGCAAGATGATCACGGAAATAGACGGACAGTTCGAGAAGTTAGTCAAAGAGCAGGTCTGAGGTAGTTTTATGGCAATAAAAGAATATCAAACAGTAAATCAAGTCGCGGGACCTCTGATTTTCGTCGAAGGGGTCGAGGGAGTAGGCTACAACGAGATGGTTATTGTCACCCTGCCGGATGGCGAAAAGAAAAAGGGGCAGGTGCTTGAGACAAGCAAGGGACTCGCAGTTGTCCAGCTTTTCGGTGCAACCGCAGGGCTTGACACCTCAAAGACAAGGGTCAGGTTCCTAGGGGAGACCCTGCGCATGCCAGTTTCTGACGATATGCTCGGCAGGGTATTCAACGGGCTTGGGGAGCCCAGGGACAGGCTGCCGCCAATAGTCGGGGAGGACAAGGTGGAGATAATCGGAAGCCCAATAAACCCATCTGCGAGGCAGCAGCCAAGGGACTTCATCCAAACCGGCATTTCAACAATAGACGGAATGAATACTCTTGTCAGAGGGCAGAAGCTCCCAATCTTCTCGGCTGCGGGATTGCCGCACAACGATATCGCGGTTCAGATTGCAAGGCAGGCAAAAATAACAGGGAAGGGGGAGGAGTTTGCAGTCGTGTTTGCTGCAATTGGCATAACCCACGAGGAGGCCAACTTCTTCATGAGGAACTTCGAAAGGACTGGCGCGCTTGAAAGGGCAGTGCTGTTCCTGAATCTGGCGGATGACCCGTCTGTCGAGAGGCTGATCACCCCGAAAATGGCGTTGACTGCCGCGGAATATTTCGCTTATGAGAAGGACATGCAGGTCCTTGTGATTCTGACAGACATGACCAACTACTGCGAGGCATTGCGTGAGATATCAAGCGCAAGGGAGGAGGTTCCTGGGAGAAGGGGCTACCCAGGCTATATGTACACGGACCTGGCTTCGATATACGAGAGGGCGGGAGTCATAAAGGGCAGGAAAGGCACTGTGACCCAGCTTTCCATCCTTTCAATGCCCGGCGATGACATCACGCATCCAATACCCGACTTGACTGGCTATATAACTGAGGGGCAGATAGTCGTGAGCAGGGAGCTCCACAGGAAGGGCATCTACCCGCCAATAGATGTATTGCCCTCGCTCTCTAGGCTGATGAACCTGGGAATCGGGAAAGAAAGGACAAGGGAGGACCACAGGGGGGTTGCAGACCAGCTTTACGCAAGCTATGCCGAAGGGAGGGACTTGAGAAGCCTGAGCGCAGTTGTCGGGGAGGAGGCATTAACAGATGTTGATAAAAAATACCTGAAGTTCGCAGACATTTTTGAGAGTGAATTCGTATCGCAGGGAAAGGAAGAGAACAGGGATATCGAGACAACCCTTGGCCTGGGGTGGAAGCTTCTCTCATCCCTGCCAGAATGTGAATTGAAGAGGATCAAGCTGGAATACATACAGAAGTACGGCAAGAAGTTTACGGGTGGCTCTTGATGGTAGCAGTAGAGCAGGTGAAGCCGACTAGGATGGAGCTCCTGAACATTAAAGAGAAGATTAAGCTATCGGAGAAAGGCCACAAGCTGCTGAAGCAGAAGAGGGATGTGCTCATCCTAGAGTTCTTCGCGATATTCGAGAAGGCGAGGGATATACGGAGCGAGCTCAATGCGCAGATGGCCAAGGCATTCACTTCACTTGCGATAGCCCAGGCATACCACGGCATATTCGAGATAGAGAGCGCATCCCTTGCAGTGAAGAAAGCCCCAGGAGTGAGGGTCACTGTAAGAAACGTCATGGGAGTGAAAATTCCAAAAGTTGAGTCCAGCTATGTCAAAAAGGGGCTGATGGACCGGGGCTACGGCTTGCTTGGGAGTTCCGCGAAGATTGACGAGGCCGCGGAGTCATTTGAGGGCGCTTTGGATACAATAATCAAGCTTTCTGAAACCGAAACCGCTCTTAAAAGGCTCATAGAGGAGACGGAAAAAACCAAAAGGAGAGTAAATGCCCTTGAATACGTGATACTCCCAAGATTCAAGGAGCAGGCAAAATACATAAATATGCGGCTGGATGAGATGGAGAGAGAAACATTCTCCACGTTGAAGCATATCAAGAAAAAATTCCAAAGGGGTTAATGGAGGTGGTTGAATGAAGTTGTTTTTATTTGTTTCAAAAGGTGTTGAGTCTGAAAATGCGAGAGAGATAGTCAATGAAGTCTCCGAAAAATTTATGGAAGTTGATGTCAGGGAACTGGACATAGACAAGGCTGAAGGAAAGGAATTGGCTAAGAAATACAAGATAAAAAAGACTCCGGCAGTGGTTCTAAGTGATAAGCTCCTGTTCCACGGGGAGGTTCCCAAGAAGGACAAGCTTGTAGAGGAGATTCAGAAGGGAAAGGCAAGGGTTAAGTGGTGGTCCCCGTCTGGTTTGGAGGAGCATCTGGAGCAGAAGCTGTGACATGCTCCGCTGAATTTCATTTCATGCTTTCTAAAAATCTGTCAAATAAATAAGTTGAATCCAGAGGGCCTGGGTTTGCTTCTGGGTGGTACTGGACAGAAAATACAGGCAGCTCCCTGTGCTTCATTCCCTCAACTGTCAGATCATTCCAATTCCTGTGCGTGACGATGAATTCTCTGGGCAAACTTTTCTCATCAACCGCGTAACCGTGGTTCTGGCTTGTTATGTAAACCCTGCCGCTCTCCAAATCCTTGACTGGGTGGTTTCCTCCCCTATGCCCGAATTTTAGCTTGAAGGTCTTTCCACCAACCGCGTGAGCGATTATCTGATGCCCCAGGCAGATCCCGAAGACAGGGAGCTTGTGCATAAGTTTTCTCACAGTTTTTGCTACATAGGAAAGCAATGCAGGGTCTCCCGGCCCGTTGGAAACCAGAATTCCATCAGGTTCAAGGGAAATAATCTTCTCAGCACTGGTCCTCCCAGGAATGCTCACAACCGAGATGTTCCTACTCAATAGCTCCCGTATTATGCTCGTCTTCACCCCGCAGTCAATCAAAACTACTTTCTTGTTTCCATCCACTCGGTACTCCTTTCTCTTTTTTGTCGTAACCATTTCAACGAAATCAATTTTCGAGTAGTCCAGCTTCCTGGCCTTGCTAAGCAGTTCATTTCTGTCAGGCTGTTTGCCGGAGTAAACAGACACGCATGCAGGCATGACCCCAAAGTTCCTGATTTTCCTGACAACTGCCCGCGTGTCAATGTCATATACGCCGGGCACCCCAAACCTTTCCAAAAATCTATCCAGTGTTTCCTTTGACTTCATGTGGGAAGGCTTGTTGCAAATCTCCCTCACAACAAACCCGCTCGCCTGAACTTTGTCAGACTCAAAATCCTCCCCATTCACCCCGTAATTTCCAATCAATGGGTATGTTGCAGTGAGAATCTGCCCAGCATAGGAGGGATCTGTCAAAGCCTCCTGGTAACCGCAGAAGCCTGTGTTGAAAACAAGCTCACCTACGGATGTGGCTTCAGCTCCGAAACCCTTGCCAGGGAAAATGGAACCATCGCGCAATACAAGCAAAGCTCTTTTTTCCTTACCCATGCCTGCCACCTTTCAGAAGTTTCACATAATACCCAAGCGGTTCAATTGTCAGGCTGTTCTCCTTGACCGACTTTATTGCCTCAGCTATGCCAAAAGCCGCCTCTATGCTCGTTATGCAGGGGACATTTGCCTCCACAGCAGACCTCCTTATCTTGAACCCGTCAGTCATGGAATCCTTGCCTTTCTTTGGGGTGTTTATCACTAGGTCAATCTCGCCCCCAAGAATCTTCGTCTTCATGTTCGGCTCCCCCTCGCTCACCTTCTTGACTATCCCGACAGGAATTCCCTCTCCAATTGCCCTTGAGGTCCCGTCTGTTGCAAGTATCTCAAAGCCCAGCATGCTGAACTCCTTTGCCAAGCTCCTAGCATGCTTCCTGTCATCCGGCCTCAGGCTTATTGCAACCCTTCCCCCAGTATGGATATCCAGATTCGCTCCAAGCAAAGCCTTGTAATATGCCCTCCCGAAGTCCTTGTCTATGCCCATGCTCTCCCCAGTGCTTTTCATCTCAGGCCCCAAAATAAAGTCAGTGCCATGTAGCTTAAGGAATGGAAAGACAACACTCTTCACGGCAAAATAGGGCAGCTTTGGTGTGTCGCAAACATACTCGTCCAGCTCATGCCCCAGGGCAATTTTCGTTGCAATCTTGGCAAGAGGAATGCCAGTTGCCTTGCTGAGGTACGGGATAGTCCTGCTTGCCCGTGGGTTTGCCTCGAGGACGAACACCTTGTTTCCCTGAACCGCGAACTGGATGTTTATTGCGCCAATATTTTTCAGTGAAGAAGCAATCTTTCTGGAATAATCCACAAGTTTCTTCCGAACCTCCCTGCTGAGGTTTATGGGGGGAGTCACGCAGCTTGCATCCCCGGAATGGATGCCTGCCTTCTCAATATGCTCCATTATGCCCCCGATGAACAACCTCTTCCTGTCGGAAACCCCGTCAATCTCGCATTCTATCGCATCCTCAACATACTTGTCGATGAGGACAGGCCTTTTCCCGGATAAATCAACTGCCTCGCGTATGTATCTGCCCAGCTCCTCTGCGTTGTACACAATCTGCATCCCCCTGCCTGCAATAACATAGCTCGGCCTCACAACAATAGGATAGCCTATCCTCTCCGCCACTTCAAACGCATCCTCAAAACTTCTTGCAGTTCCATTCCTGGGCTGGGGTATGCCAAGCTCGCCCAAAAGTTTTCTGAACCTCTCCCTGTCCTCCGCAATGTCTATGCCCTCGATTCCTGTTCCCAGTATTCTTGCGCCTTCCCCGGCAAGCGGCATTGCCAGATTGATGCTCGTCTGCCCCCCGAACTGGACGATGACGCCGTCAGGCTCCTCCCTTTCAATCACATTCATCACATCCTCAAAAGCCAGGGGCTCAAAGTAGAGCTTGTCGCTTGCATCAAAGTCCGTGCTGACTGTCTCAGGGTTGTTGTTGATGATTATGGACTGGATTCCCTCCCCCCTCAAGGCAAATGAGGCATGGCAGCAGCAGTAATCAAATTCTATTCCCTGCCCTATCCTTATTGGTCCGCCTCCTATGACAATGACTTTCTTAATGCCTTTGGGATTCGCCTCATCTTCCTCCTCGTATGTCGAATAATAATAGGGAGTTGATGCCTCAAACTCAGCTGCGCAGGTGTCAACAATCTTGTAAACAGGCTTTATCCCAGCCGCTTTCCTGCCCCTTCTTACCTCTATTTCCTGAGAACCCACCAAGCTGGCAATCTGGCTGTCAGAAAATCCGAATTTCTTAGCCTTTGTAAGAAGCCCGGCATTCTTGTATATCCTTTTTCCAGCCTTTCCAACCTCTTTCTCAATCTCAAAAATATTCTTCATCTTTTCTATTAACCAGACATTAATCCCAGAAAGCTCAGCAATCTTCTCGGGCTTCACATCCCGCTTTATTGCCGCGTATATAGCAAACAGTCTCATATCCGTTGCATCCTTTATATGTCCTAGAATTTCCTCCAAGCTTTTGAAACTGCCGTCCGACAGGCTGCTCTTCTTTATCTCCCAGCTCCTCACCGCTTTCTGCAAAGCCTCTTCAAAATTCCTCCCTATAGCCATTACCTCGCCTGTGCTCTTCATCTGCGTGCCTATCCTCCTGTCTGCCTCAGGCATCTTGTCGAAAGGCCAGCGGGGTATTTTCACAACCACGTAATCCAGGGCAGGCTCAAAGCTCGCTGGGGTCTTCTTGGTTATCGCATTCGGAATCTCGTCAAGAGCGTAACCTAAAGCAATTTTTGCAGCAACCCTTGCGATGGGATAGCCCGTAGCCTTGCTTGCCAGCGCAGAGCTCCTTGAGAGCCTTGGGTTGACTTCAATGACATAATATTCTCCAGTCTGCTGGTTCAGTGCAAACTGTATGTTACATCCCCCCTCTATGCCCAATGCGCTGATTATTTTCAGGGAAGCGCTCCTGAGCATCTGGTGGTCGTCGTTTGAAAGAGTCTGGGAAGGGGCAACTACTATGCTTTCTCCGGTATGTATGCCCATGGGGTCGATGTTCTCCATGTTGCAGATGGTGA
>JAPLWT010000052.1 GCA_026396455.1 Microcaldota archaeon
AGAATATTATTGCGATAAAAGATAGTAGTACGCCCGTCACTACCAGCTGTTCCAAGGAAGCCTGCCCTTTTCGAAAGCTTGATGACACGCCTTTGCAACCCATGGCATACTATAATTCAAATCTCGTTTAAATATCTGCTCCCCGAAAACCGTGTGGATCCCGATTCATGGCAGCCTATCTACTTGCCACTCAGAACCACCCTCAGGAACAAGGAAAAATTGCTTGGGAAGGTGGGGAACTGAGCCTAAGGCTCAATGCTCCGACCGGGATTTGAACCCGGGTCGCAGGCTCGAGAGGCCTGAATCCTTGACCGGACTAGACGATCGGAGCTCGGTTTGTTTATTATCAAATCTAACATTTAAAATGCTTAGCAGAATGGGCCCGCCCGGGATCGAACCGGGGGTCTTCAGTGTGTGAGACTGACGTCTTACCACTCGACTACGGGCCCCTCCTTAATTTAATGCAAAAACAATTAATAAATCCTCCTAGTTGTGGCATACATTCTTAAACATCCTAAGAGAAGAGTAAATCATGAGGACAAATGAGCTGATAATCACTGTAGTAATCTTCTTATCTTTAATCATAGGCGCCTATTTCTACCCCGCAATGCCAGATGATATTGCCTCGCACTGGAACGCCGTGGGCGAGGTTGACGGTTATCTGCCCAAGTCCTGGAGTCTGTTCTTGATGCCGCTTGTCCTTATTGCATCCCTCCTAATCATCGCTTTGATACCGAGCCTAGACCCTCTCAAAGCAAACATCGAGAAGTTCAGGGGCCATTACGACAACTTCTCAATAATACTGGTCCTGTTCCTATTCTACATATACCTCCTCACTGTATTCTGGAATATCGGGATGAAATTCAACATGATGCAGCTTATGGCACCCGCTTTTACGGTGCTGTTCTACTACACCGGAGTTATGGTGGAGAATTCAAAAAAGAACTGGTTTATCGGAATACGGACTCCCTGGACCATGAGCAGCGAAAGAGTCTGGAATAAAACGCACAAAGTCGGAGGGAAGCTGTTCAAGGTGGTGGGAGTCATTGCGCTTCTTGGGATATTCTTCCCATACTACTCCTTGCTTATCATACTTGTTCCAATACTGTTGGTTGCTGCTTACACCGCCCTCTACTCTTACCTTGAGTACAACAAGGAGGCAAGGCGCTGACCAAAAAGGCTTTAATATCCTATTCGTCAAATCTGTTTGCTATGGGAAAGAAAGAGCTGATACAGAAATTCCAGAAAGACCATGACAAATACTGGAAGGTTGAGCTTTTCGGAAGGGAGGGCTTCTTTAGGAAACAATGCCCCAAGTGCGGAAAATTCTTCTGGGCTACAACGGAAAGAGAGACCTGCCCGGATGCTTCCTGCACCACCTACACCTTCATAGGAAATCCGCCGACAGACAAGAGATTCAACTATGCAGAAACCTGGAATGAGATTGATAAATTTTTTGTTTCAAAGGGGCATACTTCAGTTCGGAGATACCCTGTTGTCTCCCGCTGGAGGCCTGATTTATTCTTCACTGTTGCATCCATCATAGACTTCCAGAGGATAGAGAAGGGGCAGACCGCTTTCGAGCTTCCGGCCAACCCCCTGATTGTTCCGCAGGTATGCATGCGGTTCTCAGACATACCGAACATAGGGGTTACCGGGAGGCATTACAGCTCGTTCGTCATGGTAGGCCAGCATGCAATTGCTAATGAGAAAGGCTACTGGAAGGACAGGTGCATAGATCTGGATTTCGAGCTGCTGACCAAGGTCTTCGGCATACCCAAGGATGAGATAGTTTTCGTGGAGGATGCCTGGGTCGGGTATGGAGCTTTCGGGTTCTCGCTTGAATACTATGTCCGAGGCTTGGAGTTGGGCAATGCCGTGTTCACCCAATTCCTGGGTAATATTGACAGCTACAGGGAGATGGACGAGAAAATAATTGACATGGGTGCCGGGCTTGAGAGGTTCACCTGGATAACCCAGGGCACGCCCACAAGTTACGACGCGGTGTTCGGCCCGGTAATCGAGAAGATGAAGAAGGACTCGGGAATGAGTTTTGACGAAGAGCTTTTCTCCAAGTATGCCAAGATAAGCGGCTCGCTTGACATGGACGTTGCAGGTGATGTTGCAACTGTGAGAAAAGGAATTGCAAAAACTGTCGGGATAACCGTTGAGAAGCTGGAGTCTGAGATAGCCCCCATGGAAGCGCTCTATGCAATCTGCGACCATGCAAGGACCCTGGCCTATGCCATAAACGACGGGGCTCTGCCAAGCAATACCGGCGGGGGCTATAACCTGAGAGTGGTTCTCAGGAGGGCCCTGAGCTTCATAGAGGAGTTCAACTTCCCATTCCACATCAACGAAGTGATGGAGCTGAACTGCAGGGAGCTGAAACCGCTCTTCCCAGAACTGCTTGAGAACATGCCCCAGATGCAGAAGATAATAGAAGTTGAGGAGGGCAGGTACAGCTCGACAATAAAGAAATCAAGGAGGATTGTTGCTGACATTCTTGGGGATGGAAAGAAGTTCTCATCAGACAATCTTGCAAAACTGTATGAATCGCAGGGCATAACCCCCGAACTGATAGAGAAGATTGCCAGGGAGGAGAAATTTGACGTGCAGATACCCTCTGATTTCTACGATATGCTCACCAGGACCCACATAGCTGTAAAAGAGGAGAAACCTCCTTTTGATGCAACTGGTTTGCCGGAGACCAAGGCAGTCTACTACGAGGATGCGGAAAAGCTGGAGCTTGATTCCACAGTCGTTGCATTGAGGGATGGTGCTGTTGTCCTGGATGCGACAATATTCTACCCCGAGGGAGGAGGGCAGGCTGCGGACCTCGGCACAATAGACGGCATGAAGGTTTTGGATGCGCAGAAAGTTGCCGGAGTCGTGTTCCATGTACTTGAGAAGTCAGGTTTAAAGGATGGCCAGAGGGTACACCTCCATGTGGACGGGGAGAGGAGGAAGGCTCTGATGAGGCACCATAGCGCCACCCACATACTGAATTACGCCTGCAGGAAGGTCCTCGGAAAACATGTCTGGCAGGCAGGTGCCAGGAAGGAGAAGGAGAGGGCCCACCTGGACATAACCCACTACGAGAGAATTTCGCCGGAGCAGCTAAAGCAGATAGAGATTGCTGCCAATAGAATTGTGCTTGAGGACAGGAAGATCAACATAACGAATATGGAGAGGGGAGAGGCCGAGAGGAAGTACGGCTTCACCATATACCAGGGAGGCGCATCGCCAGGCAAGATGATAAGGATAGTCGAAGTTGACGGCGGGATTGATGCGGAGGCATGCGCAGGCTTGCACCTTCCCAGCACCGGGAAGATCGGCATGATAAAAATAATGAAGGAGGAGAGGATACAGGACGGAATCAGCAGAATACAATTTGTTGCTGGCGAGGAAGCTTTGAAGTACGCGCAGAAGGGGGATGAGCTGCTTAGAGCCGCTTCAGAAAGGCTGAAAGTTGCCCCCGAACAGCTTGCTTCTGCGGAGGAGCGCTTCTTCAACGAGTGGAAGGACAGGGGGAAGAGGCTTGATGAGCTTGAGGAGCGCCTCGCTGAGCTTGAGGCTGATAAACTGCTCAAGGAAGCAAAGGATAATGCTGTGAGAAAGGTGCTTAACCTTGATGCAAAGCTCCTGGAAAAGATTGCCCTGCGTCTGTCCAAGAAAGATGTCGTCGCTGTTCTGGCCAACCAGGATAACGATGTCGTCGCTGTGACTCCAGAGAGTTCCGGGCTGGACGCAAGCCAGCTCCTCGCCAAACTCTACTCGAAATTCGGGGGCACAGGTGGCGGAAGCAAGAGGTTTGCAAGAGGCAGGACCAAGCAGAAGATTTCTTTCTCTGAGTAACTAGGCTTTTATAATCTTATATCCTTTCAGCCATTCCCTTGCCTTCTTCTTTATAGAGCTGTGTTTCGAGCGGTTGGAAAGCTCTGCAATGTACGGTATTTTCTCCTCATTTCCTACGGGGCTTCTCAGGATGAAATTCAGGGTCCTCTTTGCGACGGAGAGGTGCTCGGTGTGCGCCCCGATGTAATCGGCATTTTTCATCTTGTCCCTCTCATCAATATTGCTTTTTTCCATGTAGTCAAGAGCATCTATGGCAACCGGCTCGTGCTTTGAGAAACTGGCTATGAACTTCGCCCTGTCAACTTTGCTCAATTCCGGCATACCGCTGTTCTCCATTCTGCCCCACGCCTCCTCTGCGACTGTGAGGCTTGGCGCAAATATTGCGGTATCTCCGAAGTAATGGCTCTTATCCCATTCCGAGAGCATCCTGCTGCCGGCAATAATGTCCACCGCAGTCCTGCTTACCTCTTCATTGTCATGGGTGGTTGCAGCATGATGGAGCTGCTTGTAATTGCTGAGAAAAAGGCCTAACCTGTCTTTCAGGGATATTCCCTTCCCTCTTTTTTTCATATCTCCGATTTTGACATTTCACCTATATTAAATTATCCTAACGGAGGAACTGGCACCGCAGGAAGCAAATGAAACGATAAGTATATAAATCTTTTTGGTTATATATCGAATCCGATATGAAACTATTTGCAAAAGGCCTGCTGAACCTTTTCATACTCTGCGAGGCGGAGAAGCCGGTTTCCGGTAAAAAGATAACAGAAAGAATAACCGAACTCACATACGGGAAGTGGAAACCAAGCCCAGGGGTCATATACCCTCTGCTGAGAAAAATGGAGATGGAGGGACTTGTTAAATCCGAACTCTCAGAAGGCAAGGGGAGAAGGGAGATAACCTACGTGATTACGGCCCATGGCAAGAAAGATCTCGCAGAAGGTAGGGAGGGGATGATGCATAAGGGAGACATGTCAACGATATTCCTGCCGCTCATAACAAAAGTGATATATAACTTCGACGATGATGAGATAAAGGAGCTTGTAGAAGAATTTGAGAAATTCAACAAGCTGAGGGAGAAATTTACCGAACTTCCTGAAAAGAAAAGGAAGGAGGTATTTCTCAAGATATGCAGTCTTTTTGAAAAACTCGTGGAATCGTGATCCGATGACCAACGTGATTGAAACCAACAAACTAACCAGAAAATTCAATGACTTCACGGCAGTTGACTCCATAAATCTGCAAATCAGGAAAGGGGAGCTTTTCGGGCTTCTGGGCCCCAATGGAGCTGGGAAAACAACCACTCTCTCCATGCTCTCAACAATACGAAGGCCCACTTCCGGAACTGCAAGGGTGAATGGGTTTGATGTGAACACCCAGCAGGATGAGGTGCGAAACTCCATAGGCATAGTATTCCAGGATCCCAGCCTTGATGATGAGCTCACGGCCTATGAGAATCTTGATTTCCATGCAATGCTTTATGGGATGCCTGCTGGCCAGAGGATGGAAAGAATAAAAGAAGTCCTTGAGCTGGTGGAGCTGTCTGAAAAACGTAATGAACAGGTTAAAAGATTCTCCGGAGGCATGAAAAGGAGGCTGGAAATAGCAAGAGGTCTCATACATCACCCAAAGGTGCTTTTCCTTGACGAGCCCACTTTAGGTTTGGACCCGCAGACAAGAAGGAATATCTGGGATCATATCCGGGAAATGAATAAATCAGAGGATGTGACAGTAGTCATCACAACGCACTACATGGAGGAGGCTGACTCCCTGTGCGACAGGGTTGCAGTAATAGACCAGGGCAGGATAATCGCTTTGGACAGTCCGGACAAACTTAAGCACTCCCTTGGCGGTGATATAATCTCGCTTGAGGCAGACGCAGGTCTGCTGCCGCACCTAAAGAAGATAAAGAACATAAAGAAAATAAAGCGCATGAATGGCGAGATGAGTATATCAGCCCAGGATGCGGAGCACGTCATACCAGCAATATTCGAAATTGCGCAGAAGAATAAAATTAAAATACATTCAATCGCTCTTCGCCATCCAACGCTTGAAGATGTGTTCCTGCAACTCACTGGAAAGAGCATACGGGATGAGAAGGCCGGTGCAATGGACATGTTCAGGACCAGGATAAGGAGCAGAAACAGGTAGTTGGTATGAGCAAACAACTGAGCGGAATCTACATCCTCTGGAAGAGGGAAGTGATAAGGTTTTTCAGAGCCAAGAGCAGGATTGTAGGGACATTGGCAATGCCATTCTTCTTCCTGCTCATACTGGGAAGCGGATTCGGACCAGCCTATGCGGCAGAGAACGGAGGCGGCAATTACATGAATGTGCTAGCACCAGGCATAATCGGCATGGTGCTGCTGTTCTCTTCAATATTCAGCGGAGTAAGAGTGCTCATGGACAGGGAGTTCGGCTTCCTTAAGGAGATAATGGTGGCGCCCATTTCAAGGACTTCAATAATGCTTGGCATAACCTTGGGTGGAGTTACCACTTCAACAGTTCAGGCATTCCTATTGCTCGGCGTATCTCTGCTCTTCGGAGTGCAACTTAATCTATACGGCATTCCCCTTGCGGTGCTCTTCATGTTCCTAATCTCAACCTCATTCGTCTCGCTGGGCATAGCGCTAGCGTCAAAAATGGATGATATGCACGGATTCCAGCTCATAAACAACTTCCTCATGATGCCCATTCTCCTCCTCTCAGGAGCTTTGGTGCCACTCAATAACCTCGGGACATGGCAATTTATAATATATCTAGATCCACTAACATATGGAGTTGACGCGCTTAGAGGCAGTCTCATAAATGCTTCGCAGATGCCACTCTGGCTGGACTTTGCAGTCCTTGCTGGGTTCTGCATTGCATGCATAACGATTGGGGCTTTCCTCTTCTCGCAGAGGGAGTAACATGGAAATAGTAAAAGTGGAAAATATCAAGAAAAAGTACCTGATGGGTGAGTATGAGCTAGAGGTGCTCAAAGGCATAGATCTAACAGTGAAGAAAGGTGATGCCATCTCAATAATGGGTCCCTCAGGAAGCGGAAAGAGCACCCTGCTGCAGATAATGGGATGTCTAGATAAACCAACGAGCGGCAAGCTTTACATAGATAGTATTGACACTTCAACTATGAATGCCGACCAGCTTGCGGGGATAAGGAGCAGGAAGATCGGCTTCGTCTTCCAGTTCTTCTACCTCATCTCAACTCTCACTTCGGTGGATAACATTGAATTGCCAATGGTTTTCAACGGATTATCGCATGAGGAAAGGTATAAGAAGGCGTCTGAGCTCCTCGAACTTGTCGGGCTCGCGGAAAGGGCGGACCACCGACCATCAGAACTCAGCGGGGGTGAGAGGCAGAGGGTTGCAATTGCAAGGGCGCTGGCAAACGACCCCCAAATAATTCTTGCTGATGAGCCAACAGGCAACCTTGACTCGAAATCCGGCCAGGAGATAATACACCTGTTAATGAAGCTTAATAAGGAGGGTTATACCCTTGTAATGGTGTCGCATGACCCTGAAATAGCAAGGCATGCGAGGAGAATAATTCATGTTAAAGATGGGCTTATAGAAAAGACCGAGGTGGTCAAATGAGAAAAGAAGCTTTGTTTATGTTGCTGCTTGCGATGGTAGCATTCGTATCGGCAGACGTGCAGATAACATCATACTCTGTGCTGCCCAGTACTCTGAAGCCTGGGGTGACCGGTTCAGTATCCATAACCGTCTCCAACCCCTCAGCGACGACGTTGGCTGGAGTTGTGATATACCAAGGAGGGGAGCAGTTCACATTCACTTCAAACAGGGTGCAGCTCGGAGACCTTGGTGCTCTGGGCTCGACAGTCATAACAATACCATTCACCATAAAAGGAGACATATCCCCGGGAATATACAACCTGAGGCTGGATGCATTCTGGACAGAGGGCAGTAGTAGCTTCACAAAATCATTCTCGGTACCCATAAACGTTACAAACCCGCCGATATTCCATTTCTCTTTCGTACCACTTAACCAGATAACGCCAGGGCAGAGTTTCACGGTAAACGGGCAGATAACGAATGACGGAGGCAGCGTGTCAAAGATAGTGATAACTGTGAACTCAGAATCATTCTTCCTGGATGGGGTATCCCAGCTCTCACTGGGCGACCTTACGAGCGGCAGCAACGCATCTTTCACCATCCCAATTGTTGCAAGTGCGTCGGTAAGCTCAGGAGTTCAGTCGATACCCTTGACCGTGGCATATCAGGACCCGCAGGGAGCATTGCAGCAGACAACAATAAACATAAATCCTGTCCAGGTGGCGAAGAGCTCGGTTGACTTCCTACTTGACGCGCAACCTGACAAAAAACCACTATCGCCCGGGGATAAGACGCGGCTCTCCGTGAACATCACAAACAATGGTAACAGCAAGGCATACTCGGCAAAGGTCACTGTCTCATCAACCTCCCAGTATTTCACATCGCTCGGCTCTTCCGAAAGATACTTTGATGGCATCAGCCCGGGCTCCGGAGAGCACATGGAGTTCGAAATCGGAGTAAGCGGAAGCACACCGGCAGGCTACTACCCGCTCATCCTAACCATCAACTACCTCAACGTCAACGGCGAGACGCAGACCGCAATACAGAAGCAGGTTGGTGTCGAAGTGGGCAGCACACCTGAGATAACCATAACCCCGAATACAAACCCGTCGCCGGTATCCTCAGGGAATAAGTACTCGCTTTCGATGCAGTTCTCAAACACTGGCAGTATAAATGTAAGAGCGCTTGAGGTGATGCTAACAAGCGATTCCTTTGAGATTCTCGATCCACCAAAAAGCTACATCGGCAGCCTGAACATAGACGACTACACGAGCGTCCAATACACAATCTACTCCAAGAAGGATCTGAAGCCAGGCACGTATCCGCTGCACGTTTCCATGCGCTGCAAGGATGCGTATAACACCGAGTACAATATGACGCGGGACGTGATGCTGGAAGTCGTGTCACCGGACACCGCAGCCCTCACGCAGGCGCCAGGAGGCATGAGTCTAATATCAATAATCTTGGTACTCATCGTGGTGGGAACGGTCGGATACTTCGTGTACAAGAGGTACCTCAAGAAGAAGGCGAAGTAGATGCAACATCTGGACCTACTGAAGTATTCAATAACGAACCTGAGAAGCAGGAAGCTGAGGAGCTATCTCACCATCCTAGGCATAGTCATAGGCATAGCCGCGATAGTCACCCTCATATCCGTTGCTCAGGGAGTCAATGACTTCATAATGGATCAGCTCGGAATGCTGGGGGGGAACTGGATAAGTATCATGCCGGGGAGCATGAAGCAGAGGATGAGCCTGGGTATGATGTCCGCAGTTAGCGGGAAACTGACCACGAATGATGGGGCTGCTTTGAAGTCAATCCCGGGCGTCGAGGATGTGATGTACGAGCTTCAGATAATGAGGATACCCATCCAGTACAAAAACGAGACTGCAACCGTGACTGGAGGGGGTTGGAATGCGGTAGTATTCGAGTTCACTTCGCTCCTAGAAGTTGGCGAGGGCAGACCATATAAGGATAACGAAAGGCATGTTGTCGTCATAGGCGACACAGTAGCAAACGACATCTTCAAGAAGAAGATAGAAGTCAACCAAATCATAAAAGTTGGGGATACCAATTTCAGAGTCGTTGGCATACTGAAGAAAAGCGGGGGGCTTGCATCTACGACAAGCGGTATGATAGCCATGCCGCTTGAGGACGCGAGGGAACTTCTAGGACAACAGACGACCTCGAACCAAGTCGACGAGATGGCCGTGATGGTGAGTGAGGGCTATGACCCCGAGAAAGTCGGTGAGCAGATACGATTGAAGCTCAGGCAACTCCACCACGTCGACGAAGACAACGAGGACTTCACAGTCATGACTCCCGAATCCATTTCCAGTATAGTCGGCACCATAACCGGCACTCTCGAGCTATTCCTTTCAGGCATAGCAGGAATAGCGCTCTTGGTGGGCGGGATAGGCATTGCCAACACGATGTTCATGTCAGTAATGGAGAGGACGAAGGAAATAGGAGTGCTCAAGGCGATAGGAGCTACTGATAATATCGTGCTGGAGATGTTCCTTCTCGAAGCGAGTATCATCGGACTCGTGGGTGGAGTTCTGGGGCTTGTGCTTGCAGGAATTGCAACCCTTGTGCTCAACTACTTTGGGGTTCCGACTAACATATCACCTGAACTTGCAATCTTCGGATTGTTCTTCTCCGTGATAGTTGGGGCTCTTGCAGGCTTCTTCCCTGCAAGGAGAGCATCGCAGCTCATGCCAGTTGAAGCATTGAGGTATGAATAGTCTCTTAGAAAATTAGGTATAGCTAACTCCAAATTGCCTGATGTTATTAACTCCGACCAGCTCCCTTACCGTATACGTGATGCCCTGCCCAAGGCTTGAGAAAATATCCCCGATTAGATTGCTGCTTCTTATGTCGCACACATCCGGTTCCTTCGTAAATTTGATATTTCCAAACCCGGCTGCAACTCTGATAGCTTCTTTCTTATCGCCCAGTTCATCCACAAGCCCCACATCCTTTGCCTGTCTTCCTGTCAGAACCCTGGCATCAAGAATCTCTTCAAATTTAGTTTTGTTCAGCTTGTCCCCCCTACCCTCCTCAACAACTCTCTTGAACTCGCCGAAAATATCATTTATTATGACCTGCATGATTTCTCTCTCCTTCTCAGTCATAGGTCTGCTGGGGCTTCCCATGTCTTTCAGTTCACCAGACTTCATTATCGTGTAGTTCACCCCAAGCTTGCTGAACAGGCCGCTCATATCTTCAAAAGTTGCGACAACGCCTATGCTGCCAGTCAGCGCATCGGGCTCTGAAACGATATAATCCGCAGGTGCGGATATGTAATAACCGCCAGAAGCCGCCACCTCCCTGAAATATGCTACTTTGGGTTTCTTCATGTTCCTCACAGCGTCGTATATCTCCTTGCTTGCAACAACCGAGCCACCGGGAGAGTTCACTTCAAAGACTACTGCCTTCACATCACTCCTGCTCTCGGCATCCTCTATCTGCTTCACAATGTCCTCTGAGCCAATTGTGGGGGTTCCGAAAAGCCCGCCACTCTGGCTCTTTGTGCTTATCTCTCCGTCAACTTCAATCAAACCCACGCATTCACGGGGGGTTGCTAGAACATACACCGCGTATATTGCAAAAAGCACGGCTATAAACATCATAGCTCCGATAAGAACCAGCGCAAATACTACTAAAATCTCATTGCTTTTCATACTCTAATAAATACCTTTCTCACCTTATAAATATTGTGGTATGGTGAATATCCTTCAGATACTGCTTTTCATACTCCCAGCGTACGTTGCAAATTCCACACCTGTCATATTTGGCGGTGGCCTGCCTGTTGACTTCAAGATGAAATTCAGGGGTGGTGGAAGGATACTTGGAGACGGGAAAACATGGAGGGGCCTCCTTGCAGGGATCTGTTTTGGAAGCCTAACCGGTTTGCTGGAGGCTCAGCTGTGCTACTCCGCGGTCATACCCCCCTCCCTTTGCATGAACTTCATCGCTCTGGGCTTTGCCCTCTCTACCGGAACAATGCTTGGAGACTTGGCTGGGAGTTTTATTAAGAGAAGGATGGGAATCAAAAGAGGGCATCCTTCAATCATTCTTGACCAGCTCTCATTCCTCCTCTTTGCAATGCTGCTATCCCTTCCTTACATGCCTGATGGCCTTCTAGCAGTGGATTCTATAGTCATCCTAGTCGCGCTGACCTATCTGCTTCACGTTCTCAGCAATATAGTTGCAAATAGACTTGGCCTAAAAAGAGTTCCATGGTGAACGTCAGTTGCATCCGTTGCAGCCATCGCAGTTATTCCCATTCTCGCTAATATCGTTCCCCCTGAATATGACATTGGAATTATAGCAGTAAACCCCAAACTGCGTATGGCCGCTTATCTTGTTCCTGCTGACGGTGTTTCCATCTGAGGATTCAATATATACGCCGTTTATCCCATTATTTTTAATCACGTTATCCATGAACTCATTGGAACCGGAGTTGCTTATCTTCAAACCACCACCGCTATTTGATTCTATGTCATTGCCTGAAACGGTGTTGGAGGTGGAGTTGTATATATCCATTCCATTATGCCCATTTTCAGTTATGGTGTTGTTTGCAATGGTGTTTTCGATGGATGAACTGAGCGAAATGCTTGCGTTGTTCTTGCTCACCCTATTATAAGTTGCGTTGTTTTTATACGAGAAATGGAGCCATATCCCCTGCGAATTGTTGCTCAACTCGTTCAGCCGAATGGAGTTTAAGTCTGATGAGTAGAGCCATATCCCATAGCTGCTGTCAGAGACACTGTTGGATAACAAGTAGCTTGAATTTGAGTTAATCAAGCTTATCCCATTGCTATTTCCCGTCAAGTTGTTACCTGACACTGTACTGTTCTCAGAATCCTGCAGCAACATGCCCTGCAGGTTGTTTCTGATGTTATTCAAGATTATGCCGCTAGAGTCGGAGTAGAAAACGCTCAAAGCATTCTTGCCGCCTATCACGTCATTTCCGTAAATCGTGCAATTGTTAGACCTCTGCAGCGATATGCACTGATAGCAGTCAGTTAAATAGTTTGAAGATACGCTGTTATTGTCTGAAAATGTGAGGGATATAGTGTCGATTGAATTAGAGCTCAGGTTGTTGTTCCTTATGGTATTGCCGGAAGATGACCGCACAATTATTCCCTCATCATTATTGGCGATCGTATTCCCCTCTATTGTGTTTAATTTCGAATAGTTGAGGTACATCCCCCAGTAATTTCCAGAATCCACATTATTTGTTATCGAGTTGCCCGAGGAATTTGACAGTACAATTCCAGTCTCATAGTTCCCGTATATAACGTTCCCGGAAAGTGTGTTGCTGGAGGAGCCCTTTGCGAGGTATACCCCGTTTGTGTTGCCAGTTATAATATTATTCTCAATCACGTCACCGGACGCAAGGTCTCCGATATACACCCCGTTGAGGTTGTTTGTTATGGTGTTGTTAATAACCGTAATCTCCCCCCCCTCCAAAATCAGCCCAAAGAGGTTTCCGCTGATTACATTGCCCTCTATGTGTGTACCCCGCGCTTCTACGCGCAATCCTCTACCGGAGTTAGATACAGCCGAGCCTACATTGGAAATCTGGGAGTTTATCATCTCAAACTTGGCATCCTTATGGACTAAGAAGATGAAGTTTGCCGACTTATTATCGCCGTTCCTTATTATGCTCCTATCCTCAGGTGTAGCATAATTATTATCTCCATCAAGCAGTATCATCTCCCCTCCATCAAGGACTTCTATAACCAAATTGCCATCTCTGCTTCCGTTCATTATGAGCGTGGCGTTTTTGAGCGTGAGCGAGCCTCCGTATCTTATGGTGATACTGCCGTTCATCACTATCGTTCTGTTCGCGCATACAGTGTAGTAGTCCAAGTCCCACCCATTAGTTTCTGGGACGCAAGGTTTGTATTTTTCCATAAAACTCGCAAAAAACCCGAAGTAGTAGAGAACTGCAACTACCATGATGACTAGCCATATAACCCACGCATACGCGGTTATTAAGCCGCCTGATAACAGTCTCCTGTTTACCATCCTTTCTTCACCTAGAGACTTCTGGTACTAACTAGTTAATTTAACTTGATATTTAATACTTCGCCGTCTACTCTATCTTTATTATCTTGCCGAATTTGCCTGCAGAGAGTTGTGAATTGCCCCTGAACTCAGAAACCCAGCCGTTCTCTATCTTTATCTTATCCCCAATTGCTATCCTGTTTATATCATCTCCCCATAGAGAGAGAGTTATCTCACCAGTCTCATCCTTTATTGTGGCATTCGCCACTCTGGTCCTCTTCCCAAACCTCGTGAGCACATCTCTGGGCTCCTCTATTGCAGTGACTTCCGCAACTTCGAGAGTAGCGTTACCCGTTCCTGGTTTGAGCTCTGAAATTTTCATCTCTTCACCTCTCCCTTCTTTATTAGACTTACTAATTTTTATACGTTATCGTTTTCTTTTTATTACTTTTATAGTTTCCCAGGGCACATTAACCGCTTACTCTAATCCCTTCACTTTCTCGCTTTTCTTAGTGTAAACAGCAAAACTAAAGCGACCACTCCGCCAACCAGAGCGAGCAGGGTGTTCTGCAAAGGATTCGCGACTGCCATTCCCACAGACGGGGCTGTCTCCTCACTCTGGATAACTGGCGGCACTATCTCATCAGATTCAATTTTGGTTGGTTCTATGACATTGGTAACCCTATATGCGCTCAGGGTGTGGTTTGGCGAGCTGTAGCTGTAAACTCCTTCTCTCCCCGCGGAGAATGCTGCCTCTCCGCTCTCGTTCGTTACAAGCTCTTTCCTGCCTCCTGAGAACTCCACAACTATGCTCTCATGGGCAAGCGGCTTCCCTGTCCCGGATATCAATCTCAAAACAACCGTGCTGTTAACCATTGCAGTTGGCGGGGATATTATGTCGACTCTTGTGATATTCGGTTCCACCTCTCTATTCTCGGACTTAAATTCCTCAACTGATTTGTTGACTACCACAGGCTCGTTGCATTCATTAATCTCAATCTCCCTCTCCTCTCCTAGAAAGCCCTCCTTCCCAAACTCCAGTCTATACCTGCCGGGCTTTTCAGGAATGAAATTCGTGTTTCCTTTCTTGTCTGTGAAGAGCATTGCTACTTTTTCAAAACCCGTATCCTTGCCAGAATAAGTCTGGTGCAGAAGAACCTTGATTCCCACCCCATTTTCAAATCTTATGTCCCCTAGATTACCCGATAAGACAAAGGCTGTAGGCTCCCAGATAGCCCCCCCCATCTTTTCCTTCACATCAATCATAAACGGCTTCTTGCTGCAGTTTCCATCAGTAGATATTGCGAAGTACCTAATCGGTCTCCCTCCACCTTGAGTTGTTGAAGATGGGCATATCTCGCTGAAGGAATGGAGCTCGAGCGTGTCCCCATATCCCCCCCATCTGAAACCCAGCACATTCCCATCCCTCGCATTAAAGCCACTTATACCGCATTCTGAATATTGCCAGCTCCCACCCGATAAATAAGAGAAGCTCCAGTAATTGCTACCGCAACCGACACAATTTGAGCCTGAAGCATCACATCCAACATTCTCTATCTTGCAGAGAAGCCTGCCATAGCTGCAGCCAGGGTATGCTATATACTCCGCTCCCATAACCGCCCCAAGGCCGGAATCGATAAGCACTCTTTCTGCGGTTGAATCTCCCGCTTCCCCATTACAAAAAGTTAGAGGATCGGCATTGCAACCGGCTTTTACAGTCCCGTCGATTGGGATTGTGACACATCTTGTCATCACTTCGTTCTCATTGAACTGAACAACCAGGCCAACTCTTCCAGCAAACGCCATTCCTGAGAGCAGGAAGAGTATGAGAATCAACTTTCTCACAAACTCACCTCCAAAGCAAAAGCTTTAATCCATCCAGCTATATATAAGTTGGCGAATCCATCCAACCTTTTAAACACACAGAGGTAGCACATGAAAATTCTAAAACTGATTGAAGGAGTGAAAAAGAAGAAGTTCGGTCCATACCCCTCCTTCTCGCCTATTGATGTGCTTAGATGTGCATGGGAGCTTGAGCGCAGGAAAGGGAGGGGTAGGCTCAGCAGAGAGCTCGGCATAGGGGAATGGAGCACAAGGAGCATACTGAAATTCCTTAAGAAAGAGGAGGTTGTCGATGCAACCCCTATGGGATACAAGCTGACCAAGAAAGGTTTCGGGCTTCTGGAAGAGCTCAGGAAGTATGCGGCGGACATGAGTGCCTTCCACCCGACCCTCCTCACATTGGATAAGAAAAGCGTCGGTATCCTTGTGCGAGGCAAGAAGCCTGCCCGCGTTCTTGATGTGAGAGACGAGGCTGTCAGGATGGGCGCAAGCGGGATAACACTGCTCTCCTTCAAGAGGGGGAGATTTTACTTCGTTGACTCGGGTGATGAGCTGCAGAGAGACTACCTCCAGGCTCTTGCCGGGATATGCTCTACGTTCAAATTCCAGGAAGGGGATATGCTGCTGCTCTGCTTTGGTGATGAAGGGGACAAACTGGAGAGGGCTGCCTGGGCTTCCTTCATCAAAATTTATAAAGGGGCGTAGAGTACCGTAAGCGAGCTCTATTCATACCTCAGCGCCTCAACAGGAGCCACTGACGCGGCATTCCTTGCGGGCACAACACCCGAGACTGCACCGATGATGATCGAGAACCCCAGTCCGAGGAGAATCAGGTCAAGAGTTATTTTTGAGGGCAGGCCGAACCCCGCCAGCAGGCTTGAGCCGAAGAAGCTTAAAATCACCCCAAGGAATCCACCGACAAGCCCCACAAGGCCAGCCTCGAAGAGGAAGAGCTTCATCACATCATTGCTCTTAGTCCCGATGGCCTTCAAAATCCCGATGTATTTCGTCTGCTCAAGCACGCTCGTGAACATCGCATTCGCAACCCCTATGCCCCCCACAAGAATCGAGAATGAAGCGATTGCGCCAAGTACAATACACAGGGTGCTGCTCATGCTGGAAATCGCCGATTGCATGGTCGTTGCCGTGGTCACCTGGAAATTCTGATTGGCTTCGGAAACCCCGTGCAGCTCGCGCAGCTTCTTGGCGAGTGCAGTTGCGACGGTATCCGGGTTGCTCCCCTGCAAAGCAACGACCACGACCGAGCTGACCGATTCCTGTTGGTCGAAAAGGGACTTCGCAGTTTTCTGTGGTATGAAGACCAGGTTGTCCGGTCCGCTGAATGTTGCGCCTGACTGGTTGAGTATGCCAACCACCCTGAAGGAAACGCCGTTTATCCTTATCTGCTTGTTCAGGATATCCTCCACTGCGCCCTTGCTGAATGTAGTATTAGCAACTGTGAAACCCAGCACTGCGGAATACCTGTCGCTTGCCTCAAGCGCTCTCCCCAGCATTATCTTGGCCCCTGTGCTATCTGGGAAGGCGGAAGCTTCCGTGCCTATCACGCTGAGGGAGGAATTCCTATTGTTGTATGTAACAGTCGCCCTGCTCTGAACGCGCGCGTCGAGTTTATCCACTCCTGTAACGCTCCTCAGCGAATCCGCCTCGTTGAAAGTTATCTTTGCTTCATTCGCTGTTGAGCTGCTGCCAGTTCCTTCCATCGTTGGCGGCCCCATCTCCATCCGCTGGCTGCTCATCCCACCTGCGCTGATTGTTATAATATTCGCCCCAAGCCCGCTGAGCTGGCTTTTTATCTGGTCGCTCATTCCATAGCTTATTGACATGAAGGATATTATGGAGGCAACCCCGATGACTATGCCGAGTATCGCCAGCCAGCTCCTGATGCTCCTGTAACGGAGCGAGTTGAACGCTAGCGCGAGCACTTCGCGGTTTTTCATTTCTCCTGCCTCTTCTTCTTCCCGAATCTCTTGTAGGCGAACCAGGCACCTACGATAAGCAGCACCAGCGCCCCAATAGTGAGCGCGATCTGCTCCCAATTAGTACCCTGCGTTGTCAGGCCTGGCATACCGCTCCGAGTCCCGCCTGAACCAAACCTCTGCGAGTTATTGGTCTGCGCACTCTGCGTTCCCGCCACAGTGGAGTTGAAATCCGAAGTGGTGCCGAGTTCCTTTGTTATGGTTTGCCTGATGTTGTTGCTGTCCCTGAATGTTATCTCAACATCGATTGTGCCACTGATGCTTGATGACAAATCCACCGTCTCAATGTCGTCTACATTGAGTGTGCCTAGAAAGCTTTCAGTCGCACCAGTAGAGGAACCATGAGGTTTCATCTTTACATTTACACTTCTGACCGCGGTGTTGCCCGTGTTTGCAATCTGCAGTTCCACGGAGCCGCTCGACAGCGTTTTAAGGCTGAGCGTCAGTTCCGGAGTCGCATCGACTATAACTCCTGCGTCGTACGTGATTGACTTGCCCGCACTTGGGGTCAGCGTAAGCTGGAAGGTGTAATAGCCGGCGCTTTTCGAGGATGCTATGCCCACGGTTATATTGGTTGACTCGCTACTACCCGGCGCTACGGAATCGAAGTAGATTTTCTGGATTCCTATCGGGGTAAATACCTCGCTAGAATTCACGTTCACTAACGCGGAAATCGTGTTTGACCCCATATTCTTCAGCGTAAGGTTGAAAACTGCTTTCGAGCCGATTTCAACAGGCGTCAGTGGTTCCAAGTAAAGTCTGTATTGCGAGGATTCTTCGAGGATGCTCACAGGGCCTACGTAGAGCGTATCCTCCACTCTGTTGTTTATCGCATCATGATATGTGAAGACAAGCGGCACGTTATATTCGCCGGATGTGGTCAAAGATGATGATAAGAGATCGACAGAAACATTCACGCTAGAATTGGATGGTATGCTGCCGATTACCTGCTGGGTTGCGCCGTAGATGGAAAAAGACGAGTTATCCTCGGTAGTCACGACAAGGTCGTTCACCACACCTCCGCCATTTATGAGTTCCAGGTTGAGGCTCAACTTCTCCCCAGGCGCAATTGAATTTTTGTCCAAAGAGAGCATGCGGACTTGGAGCACTCCCTCTTGTGAAACCTGCATCGGTATTGAGACTGATGTCATTTCAAGTGAGGATGTTCCAGACTGTGCCGAGTAGCTGTAGTAGATATCTATCTTGTCTAGCTGTATCGTTCCTCCCGACCCCTGGGGAATCTTAAACGGAATAGATATCTGCGTGCTGCCGCCCTCACTTATGTCGCCCATGGTCAGAGAGCCTGCGACTCCCTGAAGCTCGTAATAGGCTGTAGGGGACTTCGCCTTTGCATCGCCCGTATTCTTAATGGTCATCTGGATATAACCCGAAGTGCCCGGGTAGATGTTACTGGGCACAATAGAATAGTTGGTTACCTGAAGCGTAGCTTCTGAAAAAGCAATGCTGCACATGGCAACTAACACTAGCAGACAAATCAAGTTTTTGCTCATCTTAATCCCTCCTATTTAGGTTCACCCTTCATTCAATTACCCCCTTCCTTTCTCTTATTCCGAACATCGCTTTCTATCCTGCCGTCCATAATGCTTATAATGCGGTCGGTCTGGGCCGCGATTTTCTGATCGTGCGTTACGAAGATTGCGGTTATCCCGCGGTTTTTATGCAGGCTCATTATGGAATGGATTATCTCCTGGCCGGATTTCGAGTCCAGATTGCCTGTCGGCTCGTCTGCAAGGATTATCTTTGGGTCATTGACGAGCGCCCGGGCTATCGCGACTCTCTGCTTCTGCCCGCCGCTCAGCTGGGAGGGCATGCTCCTAGCCTTCTCGGAAAGCCCAACTACCGAAAGATCCCTCTCAACTATCCTCTTGCGCTCTTTTGCTTCGACTTCCCTCACTATCAACGGCAGCTCAACGTTCTTGAAAACATCAAGCGTAGGCGCGAGGTTGAAGGTTTGGGCAACGAAGCCTATCTCGTACAGCCTTGCGTCGGCAAGTTGGTTGTCGCTCATCTTCGAAACAGGCCTGCCATCCAGGAATACCTCCCCGCCACTTGGCTTGTCGAGGCAGCCGAGCAGATGAAGTATTGTGCTCTTGCCGCTTCCTGACGGCCCGATTATCGAAACCAGCTCGCCCGGGAATATCTCAAGGCTGACCTTATTCAATGCTAGGCAAGGGCTTTCTCCCCCATACTCCTTTGAAACACTCTGCATCTTGAGCACTGGCTCTCCGCGAGTCGGCATGTCCTAATACTCGAGCAGGAGGGGCTTATAAACGAATTCCAGAATTATACCCAAATCTACCGGAAATCAAGCTAAACTGGTGTCTGCCTACTCATTGCTCAGCTTCACGAATATAACCAGCCCTATTGCGCTGAACAGCATCGGTATAAACGAAAAAACCCCGCCAATCCCGAACGGGCCGAACAGCGTGTGCACAAAGGGTATCGAGGATAGGGCATACAGGAGGAATGAGAAGAGGAATGCAATGAGGCCTAAAGTGAAGTTGGATTTGAGCACCAGGTAGTTCCTCACGTACATGAACAGCAGGTATACCACGAGCAGAGTGTTCAGGATGGAAAGTGCGAAGCGGAGGGTGAAATAGCTGTTCAAGTCTATGGATGTCTGGCTGCCCCCCATCGCTCCGGGTCCCATGTTGGGCCTGCCTTCTGCTTCCTTCATCCCAACGAACTGGACGCTGGGAAGCAAAAATGAGGAGATGATCATCACTGCAAATGCCGCGATGATAAGAGCCGTGGTATAAAGCGCAGCGCGGCCATTATCTCCTGCGCCTTTGTTTTTTTCCTGCTTTTTTTCTTTCATACCCATCACCTCTTATTTTACCCATGATATCCTTCTCCCCAAGCACCATGTCACTTACGAAATACATCTTCCCGTATCCCGAACCCATGCGCTCTATGATGAGATTCTTTTCCATGAGCCGCACGTGGTGCTCAACTGTCTTGTAGTCAAGGTTTGCCGCAAGCGCTAGCTGTCTCATGTTCATCGGCTTTTTTGCGAGCAGTGAAAGAAGCTGAATTCTTGTGGGGCCTCCCTTAGTGCCTTCCAGAAGCCAGAAGAGCAACCTCTTTGTCGGTTCCATGTATCCACATCCCTACAGCATTTGAAGTTATCCGCTTATAATATATTAAGATTGCTCCCCTGCCCCAAATCCCCCGTCTCATATGCACTTCGTCTTTCTCGTTCTTGTATCACCCCTAAGCATAACCTCCGTGATCATGCAACTGTATTCGCACAACCTTCTCCTATCCTCATCACTATCTACCAATCCACTCATCTCCGTGCCTGCAGACATCCTGTTTTTTGGCCGAACAGCAGCAGTGGGTGGTGGACACGCGGTAACCACAAACAGTGTCATCCTGCCGGTATTCGTATGCCAAGCACGGACTAGTAAATAAACTAAAGGAGTATATAAGCGATTTCCGAACTTCTACCCAAATCTTGCCTAAATTTTATAGTTTCTTTTTTCTCAAAGCAGCAAGCATGATTGGAAGCATCACAGTCGCATCACCGTCTATTGTCACCTGCTTGGCCTTCTCCTTCACCTTTCCCCAGGAGATTGCCTCCCTCAGCCT
>JAPLWT010000011.1 GCA_026396455.1 Microcaldota archaeon
TGCAAGGAATTGCAGGCGTTACTTCCCCCTTGCCCAGGGGTAGCTCTTATAAGTATGTTTCGTGCAGCATTCAAGTCTCTGTCTATAGTTAGTCCACAGTTGGGGCAGGTATATGTCCTGTCCCACAGAGTCGTATTCCTGATGTTTCCGCATCTGCTGCACATCTTTGAAGTATTTTCAGGGTTCACAAACACAACACTGCATCCAGCCCCTTCCGCCTTGTATGCAAGCATGTTTGCAAACATATTCCATCCTGCATCATTTATCTGCTTGCCATATCTCCGTTCTGCCATCTCTTGTGAGGCAAGCTTTTCTGATGCTATAAAGGAATAATCATTCACCAATTCAGTTGAAATCTTGTGCAGGAAGTCTCTCCTGCAATCTGAAATCCTCTCATGGAGTTTAGCAACTCTAATTTTTGCTTTTTTGTAATTCTTGGTCCTTTTCTTGTGGAAACTGGACTTTCTTTGTATAAAGGTAAGTTTTTCTTCATATCTTTTGAAGTGTCGTGGGTTATCTATTTTTATTCCATTTGAGAGAGTTGCAAATGTCTTCAAGCCTACGTCAATCCCAATTTTTTCTCCTCTCTTTTCTTTTGGAATTTCTTCAGGTGTCTCAACGCAGAAAATGGCAAACCACTTTCCAGAAGACTCTCTTTTCAGCGTAAGAGTTTTTATTTGGCCTTTTATCTCCCTATGCTTCTTTACTGCAATCTCTCCAAATGGAGTCACCGTGAGTTTCTTATCCAACCAAAAACCAGTTTCATATTGCGGATAATGCAAGCTCTTCATCCTGTCAAAAGATTTGAAACGTGGGAAGCCGCATTTCACTCCTTTCTTCTTTAACTTGAAAACCCTCATCACGGCATTATGAACTCGGTGAGCAATCTCCTGCTGGGTTTGAGAGTAGAGACCATACTTTTTCACCATCAACTGCAGTGTATTCTTTGTTGGGAAATAGCCAAAGTCTTCATACATTTGCTTGCATTCCTCAAGTAGCTCATTCCAAAGATTCTTAGCTAACAATAGGTGATGAGTCAAGAGTTCCTCTTGTTTCTTCGAGGGATATATTCTGAATTTGTAGGCTCTCATAGACGTTATTTACGTCTGTTTTTCCCTTTATAAACCTCCGTAAGGGGTAACTTTCCAGGTTAAAAGTTTATATGAATAGAGATTTCCCTCGAAACCGCTTTAAGCACGCGCTTCTTCTCACCCTGCCTGCTCAGGTTCAGCTCAGGCTTCAGGGAAGTTGCAAGTTCTATCACTCTCATGTCGAGGAAGGGATATCTGAGCTCGCAGTGGTTGACGGATGCTATGAATTCCGCACTCTTCAAATCCTTCGAGTAAAGCCCCCTCAGCTCATCCGAAAGCATCTTTCTCAGATCTCCTCCGCTCAGGAAGCACTGTAGATGCCTGTTATATCCAGCGAAAAGTTCCTCAGCGCCTGAGCCTGTCAGGATGACCTCAACACCATCCTCGTGCGCATGCAATGAGCAGATGAAAACAGGGATTGCGAGTTCTATTTTCATGAAATCATTTTCATTGAGAAGACTTTGAACCTTCTTGTAGTAATCTATTACGTCTTTCTCGCCGATGATAATCTTCTTGGAGTTCAAGCCGAGTTTCCCTGCGAACTTCTCAACATATCTAATGTCCTCAGAAACCTCAGTTCCTACAGAATAGAGGAACAGTTTCGATTTGAACCTTTTTGCGATATAAGCTATAAGCGTGCTGTCTATGCCAGCGGAAAACATTATTCCAGTCTTATCAACGCCATGCATGCATTTTCCAACGGAATTTATGAAAGCATCAGCCAGCTCTTTCCTCAGTGGGTCAGTAAGCTCGCGGTTGAAGGATGGAGTAGGCAGGCCATTGCCTTTGCTAGAAATTTCAAAAACATTGTTCATGTGATCTTCCCCAACTCATCCCTGGCTGCCTTTCTTACCATGGGGCTGTTAAGTTGCTGGGAGTGTATCTCCTCAAGCATCTTGCGCAGCCTATTCCTCCTATCTTCCCCAGAATATTTTGAGTTTATGTATGAGATGAGATACTCCAAAGCACGAAGGCCGACTTGCCTGCTGTTCGTGATTTTCACCAGTTCGAGTATTGCGGAGTACTTATCGAAATCAGAAACAGCCTCGTTGCCAATGAATTTCAGCAGGGCGAGGTAATCCCCTTTCCTGGCGAGCTTTATCCTTCTATCCGCATCCTTAAGCTCGGCTGTCAGCTTGCCCTTTTTCAGACCAATCGAGGAACTCATTACAATCACGAAAGTGCGGGCCCGGTGGGATTTGAACCCACGACCTTCAGCTTAGGAGGCTGTCGCTCTATCCAAACTGAGCTACGGGCCCACGCCCCTAAATATCTAGCTGTGTAGATTTAAATCACTAACTCGCCCATAAATTTAAATACGGGACTTCAAGAATATACACGATAACATGAGATGCTTCAAACATCCGAAGTCAGAGGCAGTTGGCATATGCTCCTCGTGCAACAAGGGAGTATGCTCGAAATGTGCAGTTGAGGAAGATGGAAAGGTATACTGCAGGGACTGCCTGTCGCGCTCAAAAATTGTTGACAGGTGCTACAACCATCCTCGTTCCGAAGCAATCGGCATGTGTTCCTCCTGCAAGAAGCTTATTTGCGCAGACTGCTCGATAGAGAAGGATGACAAGCTCTACTGCAGGCTGTGCTCGGCAAAGATTCCTGCGGAGTTTGAAGTTCCAACTCCGACTGACATAGTGGAAGTGCAGCAGAAAAGATACGAGGAGAAGAGGATGCCTGCTGCAAGAACGGAAGAAAGAATACCCGCAAGGTTTGAAGCTAGGCGCATACCTGTCTCAAAGGTCCAGCTATCACTAAAGCCTTCCGAGACGGTAAGCTCAACCATCGTGGGCGGGATAGTCGGGGGGTCCCTGATGGGTCTTCCTTTCATAAACTTCCTGCTGATATGGCCCGCGATTGGGGGCGCAGTTTCCGCTTATCTCCTCAAGCTCAGGGTTGACAGGTGTGGAAATGGTTATATAAACAGGAGGAATGCGCTGGAAGTCGGCGCAATAAGCGGAGTTTTTGCAGCGCTCATAGCAACGACCTTTAATATAATCTACACAGTGCTTTTTGAGGGGCTCGCGCACCAGACCGAAACTACTCTCAGCTCCTGGCTTGATATTAGTATAGCAGACCTGCTCGTAAAGTTTGCCTTCACTGACCTATCGCTTTCAAGCATATTCATATTCTCTAAGCTAATAGCAACAATAGGATTATTCGCCCTGCTGGGCGCAGTTGGAGGCGCCGTCTCCGCAGAGTTCTCAAAAAGGTGAGTTTTCTCCGAAAGGGTTAAAAATAATCAGGTACAGAAGTATATGGCTTCTAAAAGCATTAAATGGATATTTGCAGATGTCATAAAATATTGGAGGTATATCTATGGCAGAAAAAGAACACCTAAACTTGGTCTTCATTGGGCATATTGACCACGGAAAATCCACTTCAGTCGGAAGAATCCTGTATGATACCGGTGCATTGAGCGAACAGGATTTGAGGAGGCTGAAGGAGGAGGCTGCTAAGGTAGGCAAGGCAACCTTCGAGTTCGCCTTTGCCATGGACCAGCTCAAGGAGGAGAGGGAGAGGGGAGTCACCATAGATGTCGCCCACAGGGAATTCCAGACTGCCAAGTACTACTTCACGATAATTGATGCGCCAGGCCACAGGGACTTTGTCAAGAATATGATTACAGGCGCATCGCAGGCAGATGCTGCAGTTCTTGTAATTTCCTGCAAGGAAGGCATACAGCAGCAGACAAAGGAGCATGCCTTCCTGGCAAAGGTGCTGGGGATACAGCAGATGATTGTTGGGATAAACAAGATGGACAGCGTTGGCTATGACAGAATTAAATTCGAGGATTTGAAGAATCAGGCCACAACTCTGCTAAAGAATATTGGTTACAAGACGGAGTCACTCCAGTTCATCCCGTACTCTGCTTACGAGGGAGAGAACGTTGGAAAGAAGCCGACCAAGATGGACTGGTACAAAGGCCCTACTCTTGTTGAGTCATTCGACAAATTCACAGTTCCGGCAAAGCCACTGGACAAGCCGCTCAGGCTTCCAGTGCAGGACGTGTTCACGATAACAGGGCACGGCACTGTGCCAGTAGGGAGAGTTGAGACGGGCGTCATGAAGCCGGGTGACCTTATCGTGTTCATGCCATCAGGAGCCAAAGGGGAGGTGAAGAGCATTGAGATGCACCACCAGCCTCTTGAGAAGGCAGTGCCTGGTGACAATGTAGGATTCAACGTCAAGGGAGTTGACAAGAAGGATTTGAAGAGAGGAGAGGTAGCTGGACCGGCAAGCAATCCCCCTACGGTTGCTCAGGAGTTCACGGCAAACATTGTTGTGCTTGAGCATCCAACGGCAATACTGAAGGGGTACACGCCAGTCTTCCACATCCACACTTCGCAGATGGCCTGTACAATCACTGAGATACTTGAGAAGAAGGACCCGAAGACAGGCCAGACGGTGCAGAAGAACCCGGACTTCATCAAGACGGGTGATGTGGCAATAGTGAAGGTGAAACCACTGAGACCTCTCGTTGTTGAGAAGTTCAATGAGTTCCCGCAGCTGGGAAGGTTTGCCATACGAGACATGGGGCAGACCGTTGCTGCCGGAGTTGTTCTGGAGGTAGTGAAAGTCGCTTGATTTTTTTCTTTTTTCCTTTTCTGTTTCTCATTATGACCTAATGAGAGCGAATAAAGGTGCCACACATGACGCGCGCAAGGATAAAACTCATAGGCAAAGACCCCAAGGAGCTCGACGATGTCTGCAACCAGATAAAGGACATCACAAAGACAGCGGGCGTTGAGATGCGTGGCCCGATTCCTCTTCCTACTAAGAGACTAAGAGTAACTACCAGAAGGACTCCCTGTGGAGACGGCTCGGACACCTACGAGCACTGGGAGATGAGGATAAGGAAGCGCGTGATTGACGTTGTTGGCGACGAGCGGATTCTGAGGCAAATCATGCGCGTGCGCGTGCCTGATACTGTTCATATTGAGATAAGCTTGGAGTGATTCTCTTTCTGCAGAAATTAATAATGCTTTTTAAATCCGAGAGGACAGAATATATCTCGTGCCAGGGTGGCAGAATCTGGTCAATGCGCCAGACTTGAGATCTGGTTACCCTCACGGGTAGTGTGAGTTCAAATCTCACCCCTGGCGTTGATTCCATGAAAATTGTCTATTCAGAAAGGTTCCTGGAGCATGAGACAGAGCAGGGCCACCCTGAAAACCCCCAGAGGCTTATTGCGGTTATAAGATATCTGAAAGAAAACAACCTACCCTACTCATTTGACAAACCCAAAGAAATCTCGGAAAGAGAGCTTTACATGGTTCATGACGAGGAGTACATAGAAAGGCTGAAATTCCTCTCGGATATGCAGCAGGGGGCAGGGGACAATCCATTCTCGATGAACACGTTCAAAATTGCCAAGCTTGCGGCAGGAGGAGCCCTGAAGGCTGCAGAGAACTCCAAGAAAGGATTCTCCTTCGCTCTCATCAGACCGCCGGGGCATCACGCCAGCAGGAATGCATTCGGGGGCTTCTGCTACCTGAACAACATTGCCTTCGCCACTGCATCCATGCTTAAATCCGAAGTAAAAAAGGCAATGATTGTAGACATAGACCAGCACCACGGCAATGGGACCCAGGATATATTCTACGATGACGGGAGGGTTTTCTACCTCTCATTCCACCAAAATCCAAATACTTGCTTCCCCTGGAAGTCGGGCTTTGAGACGGAGAACAACGAGCATATCCACAACGTGGTGATTGAGCCAGGGACCAAGGATGCCGGATACCTGAAAATTTTTGAAGAGAAATTCAGAAAAGATGTGAATGCGTTCAAGCCAGAACTCATTGGGGTAAGCGTGGGGTTTGACACGTTCTACAAGGATTACTCCTGTGGAAATGCGATTGACATAGAGGACAGTGCAACATACAACAGGATTGGCGGTATTATACGCGAAGAGGCCGAGAAGCTCGGAGCGAGGGTATTCGCAGTCCTTGAGGGAGGCTACTACCTGGGAACTCTTGGCCAGAACTTCTTGAGCTTCTGCAGCGCTTTTCTGTGAATATTTAAATTCCACCTGCAAATAACTATGTGATACCTATGGAATCCCGTGAAATTGAGGAGAAATGGCAGAAGAGATGGGCCGATGCGAAGACTTTCGAGCCGGATGTGAGCGAGAGCAGGAAGTTCTTCCTTACAGCTGCCTTTCCCTACCCCAACAGCCCCCAGCACATAGGGCATGCCAGAACGTATACCACAACAGATGTATACGCACGCTTCATGAGGATGAAGGGATACAACGTGCTCTTCCCAATGGGCTTCCATGTGACGGGCACGCCCGTGCTTGCCATGGCGAAGAGGATAGCCGAGGGGGACAAGGAGATATACGAAATTTTCAAGAACATATACAACATACCCGAGCACATCATCTCCCAGCTGACAACTCCAGAGAAGCTCGTGGACTACTTCAGCAAGGAAATCGAGCTGGGCATGAGGGAGATGGGCTTCTCAATAGACTGGAGGAGGAAATTCTATACGTACGATAAAATATTCAACAAATTCATCGAGTGGCAGTTCCTGAAGCTGAATGAGAAGGGCTATCTGAAGCAGGGCAGCCATCCTGTCCCCTGGTGCCCGAAGGATAACAATGCTGTCGGCTCCCATGACACCCAGGGCGATGTCGACCCCAATATTGACGAGTACGTGCTCATAAAGTTCAAATTTGGCAATTACTACCTTTTGACTGCAACATTCAGGCCTGAGACAATATACGGAGTGACAAACCTCTGGGTGAACCCCGGAGTGAACTACGTGAGGATTGAAAGCAACGGCGAGAGCTACGTTGTCTCCTCTGACGCAGCCGAGAAGCTGAAGCACCAGATGAAGCTTGAGGTGAAGGAGCAGATACGGACGGTTGATCTCATTGGAAAGAACTGCACAAACCCCATGACTGGAGAGGAAATTCCCATTCTTCCTGCCGATTTCGTAGACCCAAAGAACGGCTCAGGTGTTGTGATGAGCGTGCCTGCCCACGCTCCATATGACTTTCTTGCACTGCGCGATTTGAAGGGAACCTCTTTTGAAAGTTATTCCGATAGACTGATTCAAGTGATAGAGCTTGCAGGATATGGGAAATACCCTGCCAAGGAAATTTCAGAGAAAATGAGGGTTGCAAACCAGCAAGACGGAAAGGCAGAGCAGGCAACTGAGCAACTCTACAGGGCAGAGGCGCATGGAGGGAAAATGATAGTAGGAAAATACAAGGGAGAGAAGGCGCTCATTGCGAAGGAGAAGATAAAACAGGATATGCTTGGGGAAGGAAAGGCGCTTCTCATATATGACATAATAAACGGCCCGATATACTGCAGATGCGGCACCCTATGCGTTGTCAAGAGAGTGGAAGGGCAGTGGTTCATCAACTACGGGGATGAGGGGTGGAAGGAGCAGGTCAGGGAATGCTTGAAGCAGGCCAACATAATACCCAAAAAAACCATAGTTGAATACGAGTATACAATAGACTGGCTGAAGGAGAAGGCATGCGTGAGGGCAAGCGGACTCGGAACTCCCTTCCCGTTCGACAGGACCCAGATAATCGAATCCCTTTCTGATTCGACAATCTACATGGCATTCTACACTATTTCCCACTATCTAAAAGATGTTGATGCGGAGAAGCTCTCTCCAGAGTTTTTCGACTTTGTGATGCTGGGAAAAGGCGATGCAAAGGGGCTTTCAGCCAAGACCGGCATTGAGGAGAGGCTTCTCAACAGCATGAGGGAGGAGCTGCTCTACTGGTACCCTCTTGATTCGAGGCATTCTGCAGGAGATCTTGTTCACAACCATCTCACATTCCTGCTCTTCAACCACGTTGCCATCTTCCCGCGGGAGCTCTGGCCCAAACAGATAGTTACAAACGGCTTCGTGCTCATGGAAGGCAAGAAGATGAGCAAGAGCATGGGCAATATACTCCCACTGAGGGAAGCCATAAAGAAGTACGGAACAGATGTCGTGCGCTTCTCAGTTGTTTCTGGAGCAGACCTCTCCCAGGATGCTGACTTCAACCCTACAATGGCAGAAGGCATAGCTTCAAGGATGGGCTCCATTGCCATGCTTGTTGAGAGATGCAGCGAATTCCCTGCGGACGTCAACAGCGTTGACAGATGGCTCCTGTCGGCAATTCACAAGAAAGTGAAGCTGTCTGGAGAGCGCTATAAGAATCTGGAATTGCGCGACATTGCTCAGGATGCATTCTACGGGGCAGTGAACGAGCTGAAGTGGTACATGAGAAGGGATGGGAAGAACCGCAAAGTGCTCAGGGAGTACCTGGAATACATCATATTGCTGCTCGCTCCCTTCATGCCGCACTTCTCCGAGGAGATGTGGGAGAAGCTCGGAAAGAAGGAGTTTGTCAAGGATTCTGACTTTGTTTCCATCGCAGAGTGGCCCAGGCATGACGAGATGAAGATAGACAAAGTTGCAGACCTCTCAGAGGAGCTCATCTCGGAAACAAGGGAGGATATCGAGAACATAGTCAGGATAAGGAAGGCTGCGCCGAGGAGTATCTACATATACTGCGCGTCAGACTGGAAGAGGAAGCTCTACTCCATGGCATACAAAGAGAAGAAGTTTGATGTTGTCATGAAAGAAGCCATGAGGGATGACCGGATGAGGGCCGATCCAGATGAGACGCAGAGGGTTCTGCAGCAGCTCATCAAGAACGTCAACTATCTCTCCCCACTTGTGCTGACCCTGAGGCAGGAGATGGAAGCGCTTGAAGGTGCAAAGAAATTCCTCTCAAGGGAGCTGAATGCCGATGTTTACATCATGCCTGAGGAGAAAGCCCAGGAAGCTCATGCAAAGAAGGCAAGGCAGGCAACGCCAATGAAGCCCTCAATATTCTTTGAATAATCAGTGGTTGAATGACCAAGTGCATAAAAGTTAATAGAAATGAAGCGGAGCGCATCAGAAGGGAGCTCATCTCGCTAAACCTGCTTGACAATAATTGCGCTCCCAAAGCCGAGGATGATGACATCTACTTGCCAGTAAAAGGTCAATTCAGGAATTTCAAGCTTGTTGAAAAGAAGCTTAAGGAAAGAGCCCCCAGGGTCTTTTCTCTCGAGGATAGCTTGAAAAGTAAACTTACGCCAGAAGAGTTCGGCTTGGTTGTGAAATCCTTCGATGTAATCGGAGACATCGCGATAGTTGAAATTCCCAAGAAGCTTGAGAAGAAGGAGAAGCTCATTGCGGCTTCATTGCTTAGCGTCCACAGGAATATAAAATCGGTCTTCAAGAAGCTCGGGCCAATGGAAGGGGTGTACAGGACGAGGAAGCTGAAGTTCCTTGCGGGGGAGAATAAGACAGTCACCGAATACAAGGAAAACAACTGCAGGTTCAGGCTTGATGTGGCAAAAGTATATTTCACCCCCAGGCTGTCTTTTGAGAGGAAAAGAATTGCAGAGCAGGTGAAGCCCGGCGAACGCATACTTGCGCTTTTCGCAGGTGTAGGACCTTTCCCAATAGTCATTGCGAAGACGCAGCCCCAAGTGAAGATTCATGCAGTTGAGCTCAATCCCGATGCATTCAAATACATGGAGGAGAACATAAGGCTGAACAGGATGCAGGAAGCAATAATCCCAATATTCGGAGATGTCAAGGATATCATTCCAAAAAGGTTTGTGGATTCTGCAGACAGGATTCTGATGCCTCTCCCAAAAGGAGCCGAGAAATTCCTGGGAGAAGCTTTCCTTGCAGCCAGGAAGAACTGCATAATCCACTTCTACCAGTTTGCTAGCGAGCAGAACCCTTTTGAGGATGCCGAGAGCTTTATCACAAAGGAAGCGTTGATAAATGGGAGAAAGGCAGAGGTAATTGCGAAAAGAGTTGTGAGGCCTTTTGCTCCGGGAGTTGTGCAAGTGGTGCTCGATTTTAGAGTGAAGTGATCTTGCGAACGGCAGGGATGAAATTGGATTCAACGAACTAGCCGCCGTCTATCGTTTGGTTCAAGTTTTTCCATCAGCTTTCTAAGTCGTTCTTGTTCACCCTTCCTCTCCTCTTCCTTCGCAATCTCTATTTTATTTGTTTTATTCCTCTCCTCTAACCAGTTCTTTACTTCTTTGTGTTTCAAAAACGCCCCCATTTCTTTTTCTAATTCTTTTACGTCACCCCTCCATCCGTTATTCTCATGCGTTATAACGGCTCTAATTTTATTCAGCTTTCCATCCTGCCCGAAATTTAAGCTGGCAGTGTGTACGTCATCACCATTTTTAGTAGTAAACGAATCCCAGTCTATTGTCCCGTCTTTCATGAACTGTACGCGTATCTCTGTGGTTCTCCCGGTATATTCATCAGTACGTTTTCCAATCCAAATCCCATTAGGTCTCAGCTCAAGCTCAATACCATTCAACATGGGTTTTTGTGCTACTGCATTCCCGCCTTGGCCCGTTGCCATAGGCACCACCCGCTAGGACTACTCATTCCAGATATTTAAAGCAAGCGCTCGGAAGAGGGAAATGCCATTATATTTTTCACGCGAGATGTGCCGGGCTGGAAAGGTTAATATTGTTCCAGAGTGAAATCATTGCGATGGAACAGAAAGAAGGAATAAATCTGGAGCAGCTTGTCGCCCAGCCCACTTGGAGAGAGATGCTGTTTGACCTTGTGGTGAGCGAGAAGCTGGACCCCTGGAACATAGACCTTGTCGACATTGCTTCAAAGTATCTGGAGAGAGTGAGGAAGCTGCAGAAGCTGGACCTGCGCGTGCCGGCAAACCTCATCCTTGCCGCATCAATCCTCCTGCGATTCAAGAGCGATGCCCTCAGATTTGAAGAGGAGGAGCAGGTCGTGGAGCAGCAGACATTCATTGACGAGACGCAGGCGCCTGTCGAGATACCCATGCTATCCCTGAGGACGAGGATACCGAGGAAGAGGAAGGTGACGCTGAACGAACTCATGACAGCCCTTGAAGAGGTTTTTGAGGACCAGAAGAGAAGGCAGGAGAAGCCGGTGATAAAGGGGAACATGGTGATAAACATACCAAAATACAATATCACCAGGCAGATGAACGAGATTTTCGCAAGAGTGAAGAAGACAGCAGATGCCAGCGGGCTTGTGACCTTTTCATCCCTGCTGGAGGAGAAGAGCAGGAAGGAGATTATATACACCCTCCTACCCTTGCTTCATCTTGCGCAGGAGGGCAAATTATCCTTATTTCAGGAGAAGTTCTTCGGGGAGATTTTTATCCAACTTCCTGTTGATGAACATGCAAAAGGAGCAAAACCCAAGGCTGCTTGAATTATTCCTTGTTCGCTTTCCTGAAGACTTCTGACGCTTCGCTCTTGAATTCCTGGAGCGCCTTCTCCGCCTCCTTCATAAACTCCCATTTCCACCAGCCATTTAATTCGCGGTTTTTCCCTTCCTTCCCTATCCCAACTGTCCCGGATACGTCAAGATTGTCTATATACGGTTCCTTCAAAACAAGTTTGGTGTGAGCCCTGCTTTCCGCAGCTGTTCTGCGCTTCTCCTCAATGAGCCCCCAAGAGCCGAACACCTTTCCCCTTATGGAGGGGTCTAGTTCATCCTGTATTTTTTTCAGCGCAGCCTGAAGTGCGTCCTTTACCTCAAGCTTGAGTGAGAAATGCTCCCCATCTCTGGTGGGCTCTTCCAGCATTGCTGTCAGATGTTTTATTGCTTCAGGACTGCCCATCTCGGCAACGGCCAAGATTGCCGAATGCCCCAGCTCCTTATCCTTTGTGAGCTTCTCGAGAATGCCAAGGGATTTCTCATCCTTCAGCCTTCCCAGCTCGGATATTGCATTGTTCCTGGCTCTGGAGGGAGCCACCTCATCCTCGGCAATCCTCCTCAAGTTTTTAATATCCTTGTCAGTGATGGTTTTCAATACTATAAGTATCACATCCTAAAGTTCTACTCTGTCTATAAGCGCCACTGCTTGTAGCTTGCATTATGCCTTTTCTTCTATTTAAACCTTCAAGCCATAGCTGACTGCAGTAAAGATTAATATTACCTAAAGAACAAGAGACTAAGCATGGAAGAGGGAACGCCGCAGGATGAAACCAGAATGGGGAAAATTGAAGAGGAGAAGTTCGAGCAGATGCTTGAGGAGGAGGTAGAAGGGCGGCCTGCAGAAGAGAGACCACAGGAACAGGCTCCGAAGCCCGAAGAGGCGCTTGATGCGAAGAGCATTATTGAGGCTGCGCTTTTCATGAGCACCTCCCCCATGACCGTGAGGACGCTTTCAAAGCTCGCAGGGGCAAACTCCTGGAAGGTAGTGCAGGAGAAGCTGAAGGAGCTGCAGCAGGAGTACGAGGCGAGGGGCAGCGCGATTGTGATATCCTTCGAGGATGGGGGATACATAATGCGCCTCAAGCTTGAGTATGAGAGGAAGGTGTCCAATCTGGCAAAGGAGGCTGAGTTGTCAAAAGGTGCTATAAAGAACCTTGCGGTGATTGCCAAGAATGACGGAATAGCCCAGTCGAAGCTTGTCAGGATGGTCGGCTCGGCGGTATACGACCATGTGAAAGAATTGGTGGAGAAGGAGTTCATCACAGCCGAGAAGCAGGGCAGGACGAAGGTGCTGAAGACAACGAAGAAATTCAAGGAGTATTTCACCGTGTAGTGGTTGCATGAAAATCATAAAGCTCAATCATGACAAATTCAAAAATGGTTTTGCCAAGGGACTTGCCAGCGGTCTGATAATCCTTTTTCTCTGCCTTGAAATACTCGCATTCGGGATTGGAAGCTCCTTCCTGATTGCAGCACTTGTCCTTATCATATGGCTTCTGCCGACATTTTTCATTTACCACAAAATGGGGAGTAACAGCGAGCGGGTGGGCCTTATAGCCAGCCATTACTGTGTCTTCCTGCTGGGGCTCCTCATCATGCTGCTCTGGCTGGTGTACAGATAGTGGTGCAATTGCCACCGTAAGTATTTATTAGGCAATCGCCTAATCCTATGGGGGGTATCTTATGCAGGCCGAATATCGAAAAGTATTCTTGCAGAACGCAATGAGCAGGGACTCAACCCTGATACTGGCAGTGGATACTGCTGACTGGAAGAAAGCGCAAAGAGTGCTCTCGGAGTCGGCAAAGAACATTGCGGCTGTGAAGGTGCATCCCGAATATGCCGATATATGGGGGTTCTCCCACGAGAGCGCCATAGGTGCATTGAAGAGGGCTGGCGATGGAGTCCCAGTGATACTCGACGCCAAGATTGCCGATATAGAGAAGAGCAATGCAATGAAGGCGGAATACTACTTCACGAAAGGGTATGATGCCATAATCTGCCATGGCTTCCCGGGCGAGAAGGCTGTTGAGGCAGTTGTCAGTTCAGCCAACAAGATGAGAAAGGGGGTTTTCCTGCTTACTGCAATGACAAGCCCGGGTCATCTGTTCAAGAAAGAGGTAACTGAGGAGATTGCGCAGATTGCCAAGAAGCTGGATGTTGCAGGTGTCATAGCACCTGGAAATCAGTACGACCTGCTCGCGATGGTGAGGAAGCTGATAGGAGACGATATTCTGATTCTGTCACCGGGCATAGGAGCGCAGGGAGGGGATGCTGGAAAAGCATTCAAGGCAGGTTCCAACTTCGCTATTGTTGGGAGAGGCATACTCGATTCAGCAAACCCGAAGGAAGAGTCGCGCAAGCTGAGGGAGATAATGAGGGGTAGCATACCGGTCTGCTAAAAGCATTACACCCAACTTAGAAAAAGCGTTAAATATCTTCTCCAGCATAGTAATAACATTCAACTTGCCAGTCCAGGCTTGTTCTGGTGCTTGATATGATAAGGCAGCCTATCGTAGTGGTGATGGGTCATGTAGACCACGGGAAGACTTCCCTGCTAGACAAGATAAGGAAGACTTCTGTTGCAAAGAGGGAGAAGGGGAGCATAACGCAGCACATAGGGGCAAGCGAGGTGCCGACAGAGGTGATAGTCAAGGCATGCAGCGCGATGATGGCCCTCATGCAGACAAAGCTGGAGATTCCCGGCCTGCTCTTCATAGACACGCCAGGCCACGAGGCATTCACAAACCTGAGGGAGAGGGGAGGCAGCATCTCGGACATGGCTGTGCTTGTTCTGGATATCATGAAAGGGTTTGAGCCCCAGACGCTTGAGACAATTGAGATTCTGAGGGATTACAAGACTCCTTTCGTAATTGCAATGAACAAGATAGACTTGGTAGACGGCTGGGTTTCCCACCCCGACTCCTCATTTATGCAATCCTTCAACTCCCAGCCACAGCATGTGCAGCAGGAGCTTGAGAAGAGGCTCTACCAGTTTGTAGGAAGATTAAGCGAGCTGGGCTTCCAGTCAGAGAGGTTTGACAGGATTTCGGATTTCACAAAACAGATCGCAATAGTGCCCATAAGCGCAAAGACGGGCGAAGGGGTCAATGAATTGCTCATGTTCATAGCGGGTTTATCGCAGAGGTTCCTCAAGACCAGGCTGCATCTTAAGGTGAAGGGGGAGGGAAGGGGGAGCATACTGGAAGTGAAGGATGAGACAGGGCTTGGGAAGACTGTTGACGCGATATTCTATGACGGAGTAATCAGGAGAGGGGACACGATAGTGTTCGGGACTGTCAATGGAGCAAGGACTACGAAGGTCAGAGCGTTACTAAGACCCAAGCCACTTGACGAGATGAGGGATCCAAAGGAGAAATTCCTGAATGTGGATGAAGTGCATGCTGCCGCCGGAGTGAAAATAGCAGCTCCTGGCTTGGAGGATGCAATTGCAGGCTCGCCCATATTCGTTGCAGGCAAGTCTGATGAGGGGAAGCTGAAGGCAGAAGTGGACAAGGAGATAAAGGCAGTGCTCATCGAGAAGGGTGAAGAGGGAGTTATACTGAGAGCTGATACGCTGGGCTCTCTTGAAGCAATAACGAAGCTTCTGAAGGACGAGAAGGTGCCCGTCAGCAAGGCAGGCATAGGTGCTGTTGTGAAGAAGGATGTTGTTGATGCATCAGGGATAAGGAACCAGAACAGGTATTACGGCATAGTTCTCTCATTCAACGTTGATGTTCTTGAGGATGCAGAGGAGGAGTCCAGGAGGACCGGGATAACAATAATGAAAGAGGGGATAATATACGCATTGCTCGACAACTACAAGAAATGGGTTGAGGAGGAAAGGGAATCGGAGCGCAGCCAGGCTTTCTCCTCGCTGACGCTGCCAGCCAGGCTGAAGGTTATGGCCGGCTGCTGCTTCAGGGCTTCCCACCCCGCAATATTCGGAGTGGATATAACCGCGGGAAGAATAAAGCCGGAGTATGAGCTGGTAAATGGGAAAGGAGTGTCTGTGGGGAAAATAAAGGCAATACAAAGCGAGAAGGAGAGCATAGCAGAGGCGAAGGAGGGGATGCAGGTTGCAATCTCAATGGATGAGCCCACTTTCGGAAGGCAGGTGAATGAGGGAGATGTGCTGTACTCCAATGTCCGAAGGGCGCATGCCAAGCTGCTGCTGAGCAAGTACAGGGAGTTCCTCAGCCCAACCGAGATTGAGCTGCTTGGCAAGATACGGGGCATTCTAGGTGATACTTTTGCGGCATCCTCACGTGATTGACATGCGGACAAAGACACAGGATTATAAAGATTAATAACGATATTTATATCCCAAATTTTAGACATACTAAAGAGGAGGTATAACGATGAAAGTTGTCATTTCAGACCCGAAAACTGGAAAGAGCTACCAGACAGAGATAAGCAAGGACAAGGAAGCTTCCCTTGTTGGCTTGAAGCTTGGAGACCCGCTTGACGGAGGAGCTGTCGGCGCAGCAGGCTACAAGCTGAAGATAACTGGAGGAAGCGACAAGGATGGCCTCCCCATGAGGCGCGATTTGAAAGGGGGGAGAAAGGCAAGGCTGCTGCTCTCTGGCGGAATCGGCTTCAGGGCGGAGAGGAAGGGTGAGAGAAGGAAGAAGAGCGTGAGGGGCAGCCTCGTCACGGACCAGATAGTCCAGCTTAACACAGTGATGGTTGAAGCAGGTGAGAAGAAGCTCGAGGAGCTGTTCCCGCCGAAGCCAAAGGAAGAGAAGAAGTGAGCGGTGGTTGATTGGGTCAGGCTGAAGTCAACATAGGTCTTCTTGGTCATGTGGAACATGGCAAAACATCCGTTGTAAGATGCTTGACGGGAGTTTGGACCCTGGTTCACAGCGAGGAGAAGAGGAGGGGCATAACGATAAAACTCGGTTATGCTGACGCTGTTTTCAGGAAATGCCCCAAATGCCCGGAGCCCGAGGCATTCACCATTGAGGAGAAATGCCCGAAATGCGGTGCCGAATCCGAGCTTCTCAGGAGGGTTTCTTTCCTTGATGCGCCAGGCCACGAGACGCTCATGGCAACTGCAATTGCAGCTTCAACAATCATAGATGGCGCCATACTCGTCATAGCCGCAAACGAGGAGTGCCCCCAGCCGCAGACGCTCGAGCATATGATGATTCTCGACATTCTCGGAGTGAAGAACATAGTCATAGTGCAGAACAAGGTAGACCTGGTAGACAAGGCAAAAGCAAAGGCGAATTACGAGCAGATAACGAGCTTTGTGAAGGGGACAATCGCGGAGAAGGCACCCATAGTCCCTTTCGTTGCCAACTACTGCCTCAACATGGACGTGCTGATCGGGGAGATACAGAAGCACATTCCAACTCCAAAAAGGAATCTGGAGGCATCGCCCAGGATGTACATAGCGCGCTCATTTGACGTGAACAGGCCGGGTACCGAGATAAACAAGCTTGTTGGGGGGGTTGTGGGAGGTTCCCTCATACAGGGAGAGCTGAAGTGCGATGACGAAATTGAGATACGGCCTGGAGTTTCGAAAGGGGAGAAGGACAAGGAAGTCTACGAGGCTATAACCTCCAAAGTTACCGCTCTCAGTGCAGGGAAGGAGAGGCTGGGGAGCGCAGTTCCCGGTGGGCTCATGGCAGTTGGCACAAGGCTTGACCCATCACTTACAAAGGCGGATACGCTTGTGGGCAACATCCTTGGGAAGACTGGAACCCTGCCTGAGACTAGCAATGTCATCGAGATTGAATTCCACATCCTCAAGAGGCCGGACATGGAGAACCCGCCCTTCAAGCTTAACGAGCCTCTCGTGCTGGGAATCGGCACCTCAACTTCGGTGGGATTCGTTCAGAAGATAAAGAAGAACGTGATGACCGTGGCCTTGAAGAGACCCGTGTGCGCTGAAAAGAAAGGCAAAATAGCCATAAGCAGAAAGGTAGGCCAGCGATGGAGACTGTGTGGGTTTGGGGTTCTTCAGTAAGAAGTAGCTAGTTTGATGATTCTCGTAGCAACAGTATTTCCAAGTTCTATCTCAACTGCCTTTCCCTCCATTGCAGGCGGCACCTTGACAACCTTCGTGTTCCCAATCATCACTTCACCACTCGCCTCGTGGATATGCCCGCATATGTCCATGAACGGCTTCTTTTCCTCAATGATTCTCCTTATTGACTTGCTGCCTGCGATCACGCCGGCAGATGTTTTGTCAACACCCGAATCATAAGGAGGGGAATGGGTGACAAGAATTGTTTTCGAATTCATCCTAAACCTGCTCAGCTCATCATAGATCTGCCTTTCATCATACTCGATTAGAGTTCCGAAAGGAGTTGGGCTGCTGCCGCCAAACCCCACAAAATTCCATTCCCCCACCTCCACTTTGCTCAGATGGAAGAAAAATCCGTTTCTTTCCAGCAAGTCAATAACCTGCTGTGTGTCCATGTTCCCGTGTATCGCCAGGACTTTCTCCCCTCTCAGCACATCGAGCAAGCCCTCCGCGTATGAGAGAGGTCCTCTCTGCGTTATATCGCCCGCAATTATGACCAGGTCAAATCTCTCCTTGTCAAGCAGGTTCTTCAGGCCTTCCAGTACTGTCCCCTCACTGTGCAAGTCAGAAAGAGCAAGTATCCTCATTCCTATCCCTTTCTTATCTCTTCCATCCTTCTGTCCAAGTCTACCTTAAGCCTATCCGCAATGAAGTTCTTCGAGTAGAAGTCTGCCTTGAGGGCAATTGCTATCTTTGTCGAGAGCAGCCTTGCTATCTTCCCCCTTTCCTTCTTTGGTGCGGAGTTCACCCATGGGTGCTGGAAGAGAAGGCCGTGCTTTGGTGGTCTCGTGTGATTCCTCAAGTGCTTGAAAAGAGCCTTCTCAGCCCCCAGCACCTGAATTGTGCTTGCAGGCATATTCGCAAGCCTCTTCAGACTTCCGGCATGTGCGATGAGCTTCGCAGCAAGCGGAGCCTCAATGAGATAACAGAGGTTGGGGCAGAGTTCCTTCGCAAACCCGATTTCGTACTTCTCAAATGAGCTTCTCATTGACTGCATATTCAGAATTTCTTTTGCAAGCTTTCTTATCTCGCCCAAATCATTATCGCCCAAATCAACTCCCATGCTCCTCCCAGCTTTCTCGGCAATGACGTTTGCGCTATCCGCGCCAACTATCCCGGAAAGCTCCTCCCTGTTAATACTCTTCCTATTAATTCTAAGCACAAGCTCGCAGTATTTCTCGGGCTCCTTCACCCTGAGTTCTGGAAAATAAATTCCGTACCACTCCTGCAGCCTTTCGAAAAGCAGGTTGCTCGTCTTGTCTATCTCGTCTATAGCATTGACGCACTGAATGAGCTGCCTGTCCTTTTCAAGATAAGCTTCCTTCACTCCTGCTCGAGCTTTCTCAAGAAATTCTTCCCGTCCCATCAAATCACCTGGAGAATATTTAAATGCCAATATTTATCTATTTTCTCATCTCTAATCAATCCGGATGATTGCATGATGCAGAAAGTGATGGAAATAGCGCTCAAGCGCTCCATAATAATTCCTTCCAATGAGCTCTACTCGCCTATAGGAGGGTTCTATGACTACGGGCCTGTGGGAAAGGCTTTGAAGAGGAAGATTGAGGACTGCTGGAGGGACCTCTTCCTCAGGAGGGAGGGGAACTTTGAAATAGAAACCGTTTATATCCTGCCGGAGGCTGTTCTCAAGGCATCAGGGCATCTCTCCTGCTTCGGTGACCCCGTGGTAGGCTGCTCAAAATGCGGGAAGAAGTTCAGAGCAGACCACCTGCTTGAGGAGAAGGCGAATTTCACGTGCGGGGGAATGAAGCCCGAGCAGCTCACAAAGGAGATGAAGGAAAAGAAAATCGTGTGCCCGGAGTGCGGAGGTCCCCTTGGGGATGTGGGCTGGTTCAACCTCATGTTCAAGACAAACATAGGTCCTATGGAGGAGACTACGGGCTACGTAAGGCCTGAGACGGCGCAGGGAATATTCCTCGATTTCCAAAGGGTGTTCAGGAGCCATGGGTCAAAGCTGCCCATGGGAATAGCCCAGATCGGGAAATCCTTCAGGAACGAGATATCCCCGAGGCAGGGGCTCGTGAGGCTGAGGGAGTTCAGCCAGATGGAGCTTGAGTATTTCTTCAACCCCAGCTCACCAACTCACCGGAGATTCAAGGTGGTTGAGAACGAGAAGTTCAGGTTATACACAAGGGAGGAGCAGAAGAAGGGAAGCGAGAAGTGCATAGAGCTCACTGCAAAGGAGGCTGTCGAGAGGAAGCTCGTCCCAAACGAGATAATGGCGTATTTCATGGCAAGGGAGATGCAGTTCTACATGAAACTGAGAATACCGTATGATGCGCTGCGTTTCAGGCACATGCTTCCTGAGGAGACCCCACACTACTCTGGAGGGAATGTGGACCTGGAAGTGAAAACATCCGTTGGGTGGGTCGAGGTCATAGGCAATGCCTACAGGACAGATTACGACCTGAAGAGCCATTCGCAGTCAAGCGGCAAGGATCTGTCTGTTCTGCTCGAGGATGGGAGCAGGGTCATACCCCACGTGGTTGAGCCGAGCTTTGGAGTTGACAGGACCATAATGTGCATGCTCGAGTACTGCTATAAAGAGGGGGGCGGTGCCGAAAGAAGGGATTGGGAATGGTTCGACTTCCCGGCGTTCATCTCACCTTTTGAAGTTGCTGTGCTTCCTCTCATGAAGAAGGATGGGCTGAGCGAGAGAGCATCCGAAATCGCAGGCTCACTCAGGGAAAAAGGCTTTGATGTAATCTATGATGAAACAGGGAGCATAGGCAAGAGATATGCAAGGGCGGATGAGATAGGGGTGCCCTACTGCCTGACAGTGGATTATGATACCCTGAAGGACGGAACTGTCACAATACGCTTCAGAAATGATGGCAAGCAGAAGAGGGAGGATTCGAAGACTCTCCCGGAAAAGTTGCACTCCCTCCTAGAAGGTAATGTAGTATGCCTGCCATAACAATTCCAGTAAGCTGTTTCAGCCTTGAACATACGATGCTCAGCGGGCAGCCCCCGTTTTTCCTCATGAGCTACGAAAAGGGAGCAGCACGTTTTCCGGTTGA
>JAPLWT010000037.1 GCA_026396455.1 Microcaldota archaeon
ACGTATGATACGGAGCAAGCTGAACCCAATTGGTTAGGCACTATCTTCTTGGCGATATGAATAAATAACGGCGACGGGTAATATCTCTGTGAATCGCGAAAAATACGTGTTTTTCTTAGACGTAGACGGTGTGATAACTGATGAATTTGCCAGAGTGGACACCTTACTTCTCTCCGATTTGGAAAGGCTGCAGAAGGACGGTCATAGGTTCATATTTGTTACCGGCAGGTCCTTGAACTGGATGGAAAATAATGTATTTCCGCACCTCAATAGCCCTAACGGCTTCACTTATGTATGCGAATACGGGAAGGTGATAAGCCATGCTGGCGAAATATCTGTTGAAGGACGAATTCCTCAGAATGTCGAGGATCGAGTTAAAAAAAACGTAGGAAGCTTGTTTGGCGTCTTCTTCGACCAGACAAAGAAAACGCTGGTCACCATAGAAGCTGACCACGCCGTCGCTAAGATGCACCCGGACAAAGTAGAGGCATCCCTTCAGAAAGCAGAGAGGATGCTCGATGCTGTTGCAGAAGGATTAAACATGGACGTTATACGCAGCACCTTCGCAGTGGATATGGTTAAAAAGGGCACGAATAAGGAAGAGGCAGGTAGGAAGGCCCTCGCCTATGTGATTCCAAGCCGGAAGATCATTGTCGTTGGCGACAGCCCAAGAGATTTGGATATGACAAAGCCATTGCGGGCTAGCGGTATACCCCATGAGTTTTATTTCGTGGGCAAGAAGTTGGGCTTTGAGCCAACCCAGCCAAACCAGTTCAAGACGGAAGCGGGCTATTCCGAAGGACTTCGCGAGGTTTTAACTGCGAAAGGTCTTTACGAAGACAAAGCGCGTAGGAAAAACAAACTCGCCTGAAAAACTCCCCCAACATTATCATTGCTTCCCAGTGGTCGCGGTTGCTTTGTCCGTTGCAAACGCGGGCTTCTACTTATGATAAACATGACAAAAAGAAATTTTATGGATAGAATGAGATCGATTATTTTTTTCGATAGCCAAACAGCTTATCATAATCCGGGTGGGAAATGTAGTCTAGTATAAGGCAAACTATTTCGATTCTATCCCCTTTAATGGTATATATCATCCTCCAATGATTTACTAAATCGATATCCCATAGGTTGTTTATACCATGTTTCAAAACATACTTTTTAGGGAATAAATTTTTAGGTATTGGATCCCCAAATTGTCGGTCTCTCTTAAGATTTTCAACACTGTAATTTATCGACTTAAGAAGCCTCTGATTATCGGAATTTGCTATTCCCTTGCTTTTTTCCTCGGCGACAATCCTCACTAGCTCTTTGTAGGCTTTATCGATTTCTGATTCGAAGACTACCCTGACCGGCCTCAATGTTCCACTCCCTTTTCTATTGCTTCTGCAAGCTTCCTACTTGGGTTGTATATCCAGACTATTCCCTTTCTACCTATGACTATCTTACCGCTGTATTCCAGGTATTTTAGTATTACGTTAAGTGTCTGGTGCATAACACGGCCTCCCAGGTCTCTTTTTATCTCTTCTCTAGAAACTGCTTTATCTGCATTTTTTAGCAGATCCTCCACTAGTAAGACAGTACTTAGATTAGGATAATGTATTACGTCATCCTTGTAAAGGGTTTTTGAAAGAGTTGTCATTCAACCACCTTTCTAATTTCTAGATTCTAAGTCTTAGATTTGTATATATTTATACATATATATCTATATATGTTTATATATAAGGCTTTGGATCCGGAAGATGTTAGAGAGGTGTTCCGGATTCAAAATGTCCTGTTTATTGTGTTGTTGCCCGCTCTTCTTTAGCTATGCGCAGAGGAGTATGTATCAATGTCGTTTAGGAACTGCTTTCTTCTTTTTCGGCTTCTTTTCCTCAACTTCAGCCTTGCCACCGCAGCAGAAAGGACATGAATCGCACTCGGACATTCAAATCACCTTCTTTAAATTGGCATCGGCATTTATATTAATTTATCCTTCCTAAAAAGAATGAGTAAAAGAAAAGAAAGGTGAATTTTTGGGTTCGATCCCTAGAAAATGGAAAAAAGCCGGAAGAATGCGTTGGAAATGGCTTAAGAAGAGAAGAAAGAAGATGAAGAGAAGGCTGAAGAGGAGAGTAGGAGAACTCTAGGCACCAGTCCAGTTCCTTACCACGTACCTCCCTCTTTTCTCTATTTCTGCAAGTTGCTCCATGACCTCTGGGTACCTGTTATACTTTTCATATCCGGAGAGTAAGCTCCTGTAGGCGCTTTCGTTTCCGAGAGATTTCTTCATGAGCAAAACATCTATTGCCTTCTCCTCTGGATCTTTTGAGAAGCCACCAAGCCCGAAATCTATGAAAAAAACTTTTCCTTTGCTTACCATGATATTTGCAGTTGTAAAATCCCCATGAACCACGTCGGCAGAATGCAGACTCGCCAATGCTTCCCCAACTGCCCTCACCATCCTGCTTAACCCGCGCGTTTTATGCTTTCTGATGAAATCTCTCAGCAGCACTCCATCTATGAAACTGAGCTTGATTTCAAAATCCCCTATTTCGTATATGGAGGGGCAAGCAACTCCTGCCTCTTTTGCTGAATGCAGCAGAGATGCCTCACTCCTTGTCCTGCTCTTTCTTAGGGGCACGTCTATTTCGCGTATCCTGTACTTTTTGGGTACTCTTTTCTTTCTGACAATGCTCTTGCCCAGAAGCGTATCCAGGTAAAGCTCTGCCTCAGCCCCTCTTGCAAGGAATTCTGCCATGCAGATGGTTAGCACTAGGATGAATATATACTTTGAGAATCAGGTGCTCATTGCATCTCTTTCATAGCTGCGTGGAGGACAATCATCACGATGTACACTATGAACGCCCAGAATATCAAATCTACGAAAGCGCCCCCAAAGTTTATTGCCCCCGTCTGCCATCCTTTGTATGTGTTGTAGCTGAACCATCCGTAGGGGTAGCCGTTAATTATATTCTGACCAATGCAACTGGTGAGGCAGGGAAAACTTTTGAAATATGCTCCGGTTATTAAGGTTATTAGTAAGCCTATCAATAGAGAATAGAACACTCCGTCACTCACTCTGGGTGCTACAAACTTCTTGGCCACAGGTGCCTTCTTTCTCGGCATAAGGTATCACCAATAGGGTTAGTATAACCCCATTAATAAAGATAACTCTTAACAAATGTGCAAACCATAATCTTATATACCAAGGTTAGTAATAATAGTTCCATGGGATACAGAAAAGCGCAGGTATCCGGATTGGATCTTATACTCGCACTTATGCTTTTTTTAACTGTACTGGTACTATTCACGATTTTGTGGGATATGGTGCACTACAATGTCAAGTCCAGTGCAAATGCAGACTTAATAGCGATAGAAGTTGCAAACAAATTGCTGGACAGCCCCGGTTACCCCTATGATTGGAGTAATGAAACCAACGTGCAGGTTATAGGACTTTCCTCAGAGAGAGGAGTTATTGACCAGGCAAAATTAGAAAATCTGCTTAAAATGCTAAATACATCGCGACCTGATTTCGAGGATACATACAATTTGGTTCGGGAGCTTCTTGGCTTGGGACCGTATCAGCTGTGCATCAACCTGACGGACGAAGTTGGCAACCCCATCAAGATTGATAATCAAAACGCTGCAGGTGGAAACTGCAACATTAGTGGCACGAGCGCTAGCAGCGTGAAAAGAACCGCCTTGTATGGACAGATAACTGTGCATAACAACTCTATAACATTTATTTTCGACTCCTCCGGGAGTATGGGCTGGTACTCAACTTCACTAGGGAGCGCAACTGGCACACTCTCAAGCTCGTGGGTTAATGCATACAACGTTACATTCCCTCCGGCATCAGACAATTTTGATTTTGTGTTGGAAACCAATGATAGCAGCGGCTTTAATGGCAGAATAAATGTCACGAGCCCGTCAGGAATAAAGTACGGATGCAGAGACAGCAACCCAACATGCGGCTCGTGCGGTACAGGATGCACACCCACACACTACAGCGGGGCAGACTATCTGAATTTCTTAAGCTCACGGTGGGAAACTGGCGTGTGGAAGGTTTATGTAAGAAAGTATGGCACTACAAACCCCCTTTCATTTGATATGATGGCGCAGACACCAGCAATAAGAGTGGATGCGGCAAAGACTGCAACAAATGCATTCGTTGATGTAATCTCAAACGAATCAAAGGGAGTTGATGAGATGTCACTTTTCCGATTCAACCCCAATTCCTGCAGTTGCAATCCCTGTTGGCAGAGAATTCAGGATTTCACGAGTATCTACCCCAACATCAAAACATCAGTAAATTCAATAACCGCCGGTGGAGGTACGCCACTTGATGCATCCCTAAGAGCTGCTGCGGATTATACAAACAGCAGTGCCGCTCATAACAAACACAGAATGATAATAGTTGTCTCCGATGGAAGTGAGACATGCAATGGGAATGTAGTCAGCGCAGCAACCTATGCCGCAGATAAGGTTGAGAAAATATGCACTGTTGGATTCGCTCAGGGCTCCACTGGGGAAGCTCAACTTAAGCAGGTAGCTGCTATTGGCAAATGCCAGTATTACGCAGCCAAGAATGAGCAGGAACTTGAGCTGGCACTAAAACGGATATATTTCGGGCAGCTTGAGAAACAGAAGGTAATCCTTAACATAGTGGTGTGGAGATGAGGAGAGGCGTTGTTTTCACGCTTGACGCGCTTGTTGCGGTTGTAATTGCCATCACCGCATTAACTGTCATAATGCAACTGCTGAGCCTCAGGAGTGGCGAGTGGTATAAAGAAATTGCTTTGTACAACTCAGCACAGGATTTTTTAACTTCAAGAGACAAGGATGGAACTCTTGATGCTATATTTAACCAAACGGATTCAGATGCAATAGCAACTCTTAATAGTCTGATTTCAGTTCAGATTCCTCCGAGCATGGTTGCCAGAATAAATGTTACAGTTTGCACTTATGAGGGTAGTTTTGCCTGCAACAGGAACTTCACTGCTGGCCAAGCTGGCACAACGCAGACTCGGAGCGTAGTGAGGAGGGTCTTCACCGACACCAACAACAACTACTACGGAATTGCAACTATGGAGGTCGGGTATAGTTGAAGAAAGGGTTTATACTCACTGCCATTGCTACGGTCCTATTCGTATTGCTCATAGACGCAGCTTTTCAGTACTCCAGAAGCTCTTCCGCCTACTCCCAAAGGGTTTCAGAGATGATAGTTTCAGAAAAGGTGGGTTATATCTTTGATGACATAACTGAGGACGTGACGAACATAACTGGTATTAACCTAACCCAGCAACAGTCCGACTTGGTGTTAGTTGATGCACTTCCAGCAACAAACATTACTTCGAATTTGGCTCTCTATGAAGACTTTGTGAGAAGTAGGTACCTGAGTGCCGAATTGGAAGCAACGTTCCTGACTCCGGATGAACAGCAGACTAATCTGACCAACCTCACAAGCCAGATTATTGTGCAACCATTCGGCATGACATATAACTACACTAATTTTTCAAAGAATGACCTTTTCATCCAAATTCCTTATGCCCAGTCCGCTGCAATCAATAAGGTATACTACAACATCTCAGTGAACGGCAGCAATTTCACAGATTTTGCAGGTATAACTTGGAACCCAAGCCCGCAACCGTGCAGTATTGGTACAATCGGCTGCATTCACTTTTACCTGGAGGTGGACGATGGCTTAAATCAGAAGTACACTTCTGCCGAAACCCTTGTTGATCTGAACAAGACTGCCGGCTACTTGAACATAAGTTTCGTTAACCAGAGCTGCTCGATAGAAATGTGGATGGGCAATAAATCCGGCCAGTCATATTTATTAGACATGGGAATACATGGCTGCCAAGTTAAAAGCGTGATAGATTTCAACTTCAACAGCAGCAATTTCTGGCTGTACTACCCAATGAAGCTTAAGGTTAGAGATTTAAATTACAACACGTCTAAGGAGGACAACATAGACCTAATTATGACTAGGCTTATCAAGTAATAATGCTACCAACTCACTTCCGCTTCATCAACACGCATTTTCTGGACAGCTCTGCACTCACTGAGCTTCATTCTGACGCCGGCTTTATACATGAGATTTGCAGTGACAGCTATCATGGCTCCGTTGTCTGCATTGAACTGACCTTCGGTTACAAATAGCCTGCAACCATGCGGCTTTGCCATCTGACGGAGCATCTCCTGAAGCCTCGTGTTCTGAGCAACTCCCCCACAGAGTATCAGCTCCCTCCTCTTTGTCAGCGCGAGCGCCCTTTCTGCTGCCTCCGCTAGCATAGAAAAAGCAGTTTCCTGCAGCGAGTAGCACACATCCTCCTTGCTGTGAGTTTTAAGGCTGTTCTGGGCATCTGTAAGCAAGCCTGTGAACACAAGATCCATACCCTTGACGGAGTATGGGAGAGGGGAGTAGTTCCCTTTCTTCGCAAGTTCCTCGATGACAGAGCCGTGCGCATGTTTCAGGCCCATACTTCTTCCGATAGAATCTATGAGATTCCCAAGCCCGATATCGAGCGTCTCTCCCATAACCCGGTATTTTCTACCTTCCAGAACTATTATCTGGGTATTCCCACCGCTGACATAGACTACAAGCGGATTCCTGCATCCGCAGAGAGTTCTTGCTATCTCGATATGCGCCAAAGCATGGTTCACGCCCAGTATGGGAGTACCAAGAACCTGCGAAAGCATCTTTGCTCCGACCAGCCCTATTTTTAGGCATGCCCCCAACCCCGGCCCCATAGTGAATGCGATGAGCTCTATCTCACCAAGTTCTACGTTGCTTTTCTCAATAGCCCTTTCGAGCATGGGCTCAAATTCTTTTGACAGGAAGTCCGCAGCCTTTCTGGGATGTATGCCTACATATTTCGGCTTGTAGGTGCTTCTCTCATTAGCCAGAACCTTCGCTCCATCAGCCACCCCTACTCCGATGGTATGCGCGCTGCTCTCTATACCTATGCATATCATAGACTAGCACCAACAACGTAGAGGATTAGTACAGTGACGAAGTTGAACAATGCATGGGCTGTGATTGCAGGTATCAGAGAACCGCTCCTCCTCTTCATAACAGCGAAAGCAAGGCCTGCAGTGAAAGCTACCGCAAACTCTGCTACCGAGCCATAGGTGAAGTGCGCCAGAGCGAATAGCAGTGATGAGAGTACTATCCCAATTCGGCCAAGCAGGAATCCCCTGAAAAATACCTCCTCCGCAATTGGGGTGAAAGTGAAGGAGAATACTACCATATACAAAGGCAGCGATTTGATTACTTTTGCTACTGCACCAGGGGTATCGAATCCGAGGTATACTATGGTGATGCTCTCAAGTTCTGTTAGGATCAGGATGAATACAGCCGCAAGCAACCCAAAAGCCACATTCCACCAGAATTTATCTATTTTGATCCCAAAAGAGTTGAGAGTTTTGCCCAGAGATGCTTTTTTCACTTCCATGTTCCAGAAGAATGGGAGGACCAAAAGGCTGAATGAAATCATAAGCGAGGGGGCATAGGCAACATATTCGGAGAATATTGCGAATAGCAGATAGGAGAGTGCTGCCCCTAAGCCCGCAATTTTTCCGTATCTTTTGATTATCTCCACGATGATAGCTGTAAGAAATATGAAAATCGTAGCAACAGACACAACCGGCGGCAGATTCGATCTAATGATGAGCGATGCAATAGTGGACAAAGAGCCGAAAGATAGGATCAGGATGAGTAGCCTCAGCACTCTCTCCTTCTGCATTATATTACCTTCTCGTCTCGAGATAGCCGCATCTTCCGCAGGAGAACCTGTCCTTATGCTCTGCGAGATGCACTCCGCTGCCGCATTTAGGGCAGGAGCGTCTTTGTTTGTATTGCTTAATTTGTTTCTTTTTTTCAGCCACTCTTCTCACCCTTTTCCTCTTTTGCGGGTGCTTTGGGTTCGGCGGGTTTAGCTTCCTTCTTCACCCCAGCATCCCTCTCGAGTTTGTATTTGCTCTCGATAGCCATAGCACCCTTATCAGAGTAAACTTTAGCGTATCCTTTCAACTCCTGCTTGCCATAGCCCTGTTCAAGAATGTCTATTACTAGAAGAGAGCCGTCAGCACCAAGCTTCGAAGAGAGCAACTCCTTTACTTCTTTTCTGCTAGGCGTCGGACCAGAGAAGCTCAGTGTAAACTTCACCTCTTTTCTCTTAAGGAGAGCATTGTCTCTCTGTTCTGTTATTTTAATGTTCATGTTAACCCCTCACCCTATTTATCAGTTTTTTACCCATGCTTTCCATGTATTCGATTTCCTTGCCAGCGAGCAGCTCATTCTTCATCTCAGCAGGTATTGGTATTTCAAAAGTGCTGTAGTCATCAAGGTCCATTATCTGGGCGTTATCTCCGGTTATGGATACCACCTGGCCAGTTTTCCTCTCAATAACAGGTATTTCGGCATCGGCATCCGATGGTTTTAGAAGAGTTCTCTTCTGGTTGTCAAAAATGCCAATTGCGGTTACCCTCATCTTTGCAGCTCCATGCTTGCCTGGCGCAGAGCTCTCAATCCCCACTATCCTGCAAGGGACATCGTCTATGAGCACGTATTTTCCGACTTTCAGATCCTTCATGACTCCAAATGCTTTATCGTTCATCGCCAACACCTACTATATTCTCTACCTTCTATTTTTTAAACATTCGGCTTTGCGTATGATAATTCTCACTTGGAAAGTTACCCCTCCCAGAAGTTTATAAATGCAGAAAATGACGTCTTATCATGCTTATTTCAAAGACTCTGAAATGCAAGGTCCTCAGTCCAACCCAGAAGAAGTGGGAACTGCTTAATCAGGAGTATACAAACTTTCAGATTTATGTAAGGAGTGGTAAAAATTTTGGAATCTACTCCCTAACAAAGGCGAATTTTGATTTTGTATATAAAAATAAAGCAAGAAAGAAGAAGCAGCCCATGCCTCTGCATAATCAGTCAACAAAATTCAAAATCACAGGCAGCAAACTGACTCCCTACTGGTTCAGAATTCCCGTTAAAGGCAAAAGAGGAGGCATCTGGCTCCCCATAAAACCACATGAGAATATAGACTCCAGCTGGGAAATCAGGGAAGCAAAAGTATTCAAGAGAAAGAAGGATTTCTGGATTTACATCACAATAAGGAAAGAAGTGGAATTGAAAACTTCATACTCTTCCGTACTTGCTCTGGATGTTGGCGAAAAAGTGATAGCGGCGGCCGTGCTGTCCAGTGTACGCAAACCAATCTTCTTGGGCAGGGAGGTAAGGGGGATTAGGAGGCACCATGCCTGGCTAAGAAAGAGACTGCAGGAAAGAGAATTGTTCAAGAAATTGAAAGAGATGAGAAGCAAGGAGAAGAGGAGAGTTGAACTGGTTCTGCATGAAGTGTCAAAATACATAGTGGAACTGGCAGAGAAGAACGATTCAATAATTGTTTTAGGTGATTTGAAGGGAATAAGAAAGCAGGATAAGGGAAAAAGGTTCAACAGAATAATCAATTCCTTCCCATTCAGCAAACTCTCATTCTTCATTGAGTACAAGGCGCATCTGAAAGGCATAGCAGTTGTGAAAGTCAGGGAGGATTACACAAGCAAAACATGCAACAGATGCGGAGAGGAAGGAAAGAGAGTGAGACAGGGGTTGTTCAAATGTTCTCACTGCAAATACCAGGCAAATGCAGACTTCAATGGTGCGATGAATATCCTGAAGAGGTCTTGGGAGCATATCTTTCAAGACGGGGCTGTTGCTTTCAGCCCAGAACCGCCGATGACTGAAAAGACGAGGGCGGAAGCACATTAATAAAACGTGCGAAGCAAAACATTCTCATGGAATTCGTCGACTCCCACTGCCATCTGGATGCATTCAAGAATTATGATGAAGTAATATCAAAGGCATTGAAAGCGGGAGTGAAAGCAATAGTGACCTCCGGTTGCTCTGGCAAGAATAATACGAAGACATTGGAGATAGCACAGAAATACCCAGAGCATGTCTTCCCTGTAATAGGGATAGCACCCCAGGAAGCAATGGACATGGGAAATTTCGATTCAGCACTGTCGTTCCTAAAAGATAATAAAGCAAGGGTTGTCGGAGTAGGCGAGATAGGGCTTGACTTCCGCTGGGGCAAGACTCCCGAGCAGACTTCAAGGCAGAGGGAGTGCTTTGAGCTTTTCCTGGAATTCGCACTTTCTGAGAAACTCCCGCTTGTTGTGCACTCCAGGGAGGCTGAAAAAGAAGTGCTGGAGGTCATAATGAAGAGAGGTGCCGAGAAGGTTTTGCTGCACTGCTTCTCGGGGGATCTCTCCCTTGCTGAGACAGCAGCAGAGCACGGCTTCCTGATGTCAGTTCCGCCAGTGCCGTCAAGAGGGAGGGAAAAGATAGTTAAACAAGTTCCGCTTGAAAACTTATTGCTGGAAACCGATGCCCCTTACCTGGGAGGAGAGCCTGCTGCGGTAAACGTCTCAGCCAGGATGATTGCGGATATCAAGGGCATTGATGTTGAAGAGGTTTCCCGCGTAACAACGAAGAGCTGCATAGCTCTTTTCAACCTGAGGTGTTAGCATGGCAGTGATTGATAAGCTGAGGTCATTAGTGAGGCCGAAAGAGGAGAAGAATATAGCCCTCTTAGTAGACGGTCCTAATGTTATAAGGAAGGATGTGAATGTGGATTTGGAAGGAGTGAAGAAGAAGGTTGAGAAATACGGGAAGATAAAGATATGCAAGGTATTTCTGGACCAGTACGCTTCAGACAAGCTTATAGAGGCAGTCACGAACCAGGGGTATGAGCCCGTGATAACAACCGGGGATGTTGATGTCACCATGGCTGTTTATGCAGTTGAGCAGGTTTTCAACCCAAACATTCAGATAATTGCCTTGATGACAAGGGATATTGACTTCAGGCCAGTGATAGTGAAGGCAAAGGAGAAGGGCAAGGAGACAATAGTCATTGGGGCTGACCCCGGCTTCAGCGTTGCTTTGAAGAAGACTGCGGACATTGTAATATTTGCCGACACCCGATGAAAGGTTTATATACCGCGGAAGGGATAGGTATTCATTGTTTTTTAGAGGTGGACCATGACAGAAAAAAGACCATTTGACATTCTGAACGGAGCTCTTGGAGGCTCTGTGCTTCTTAAGCTCAAGGGCGGAGTTGAAGTAAGGGGCACCATGGCCTCATATGATGTCCATATGAATATAGTGCTTGAGAATGCCGAGCAACTTGAAAACGGCGAAGTGAAGAGGAAGCTCGGCACGATGCTTGTGAGGGGAGATAACATAGTCTTCATATCACCCTCCTGAAACACCAGATTAGAATCTCAAATCCTTAGATCTCTCCCTATTGTTTCATATGCCTTCTTGCAATCATCCCACTTCACTATGAGTACTGCGGAGTCGAAGCTGGTTGACAAGCTGATTATATTTATGTTCTTGTTGTTGAGGACTCCTGCCAGTTTCGTGATTACCCCGGTCTTATTCATGAATTCGGTTCCCGTTACAGTCACCATGCCAAGATTTCTCATTATGGACAGGGCGCCAAACGAAGAAGTCTTTGAGACTATATCTTCGAGTGCATCCCTCGCCTTCTCCATATCGGCATCATCCACAAAGAAGCTCACTGAGTATTCTCCAGTGGATATGCAATAGATGTTAACTCTCTTGTCGGAAAGAGCTGACGAGAACTTCGCTATAACTCCAGGGGTGATCCTTACTCTCTCACCAGTCACGGACAAGGAACTTACCGGTCGCTTATAGAGCTTCAAATCCATCTTTCCACAGATTAAGTATAAATAATAATCTATATAAAAATCTACTGCATGAATTCACCGAAAAAAGGGCTCGTAGCTCAGCAGCAGAGCGTTCGCTTGGCGAATTATTTCCAAAATGCGAAAGGCCGCGGGTGCGAATCCCGCCGAGTCCACTTTTAAGATTGCTTTGGTCTCATTTTCGTTGTTTTTCATCTCGCTTTAGGCGGAAGTCTTTTAAATTAATACATTCATAAAGGTGCAGTCCGATATTGGTTTCTGCTATGGGTGAAGATTTGGAATTAAATTTCGAAGAATATGCGCTTTGGAGCATAATAGCCATAGCTGTAATCAGCTTAGCATACGCGGTTTTTCTAATCAGGCAGATGCTGAAAGAGAGTGAAGGAACAGAAAAGATGAAAAGAGTTTCAAATGCAATAAGAGCCGGCGCAAATGCGTATTTGAATAGACAGTTCAAGGCAATCGCATCCATCATCTTGATACTCGCAGTTGCGCTCTATTTAACTGCGCAAGACGGAGGAATTGGTTTTGGAAGGGCTACTGCATTTGTGGTTGGCGCCATATTTTCCGGAACCATTGGCTATGTTGGAATGAATACTGCAACTCGCGCAAATGTAAGGGTTGCAAACGCAGCCAAGAGAAGCTTGGGTGAGGCGCTAAGAATCGCTTACAGGTCTGGTGCAGTTGTTGGGATGCTTACAAATGGTCTTGGTCTGTTGGGAAGCGTAGTAATATTCATGATTTATAGGGATAGGGCATATGAAGTCCTTCTGGGATTTGGTTTTGGGGGCACATTGCTTGCCTTATTCATGAGGGTAGGGGGCGGAATTTATACGAAAGCAGCTGATATTGGTGCAGATTTGGTTGGTAAAATTGAGAAGAATATCCCCGAAGATGACCCTAGAAATGCTGCGGTGATTGCCGATTTGGTTGGGGATAATGTCGGAGACTGCGCTGGAATGGCCGCGGATATTTTTGAATCTTACGAAGTTACCATTGTTTCAGCAATGATCCTAGGATTTGCTGCATTTGGCCACATGGGCGTGATTTTTCCACTCCTAGTCAGGGGGATAGGGGTTTTCAGCTCAATAATTGGAACGTATGCTGTCAGAGTAAGGAGCGAAACGGAAAACGCATTTGATGCAATTAAAAGAGGTTTTAACCTATCTGCCGTTCTTTCCATAATCGGCTTTGCCGTAGTAGCCGTATATTACGCGAATGATATTCGTTTCTTCTGGGCGACTCTTGCAGGGATAGTACTTGCGATCATGATAAACTACACTACAGAACACTTCACCTCAATTGAGAAAGACTTGGTAGGGGAACTTGCAAAATCAACAAAAACCGGAGCTGCAACCACAATACTGACGGGGTTGGCGATCGGGCTTGAGAATTCCGTCTGGGCGGTAATAATAATCTCGGCAACAATCGCCGCATCCGCGGTTATCTTCCAAAGTGCTGGGGCGCTGGCCATTGCATACGGCGTATCCCTGACCGGGATAGGCATGCTCACCCTCACCGGCAATACAATCGCCATGGATGTATTCGGCCCAATATGTGATAATGCAAATGGAATCGGCGAGATGGCAAAGATAGACAGAAAGGCGAGGCGGAGGTTGGCAAGCCTTGATGCAGTTGGGAACACTACCAAAGCAATAACCAAGGGAATTGCAATTGGCTCGGCAGTTATTGCGGCTGTTTCGCTTTTCCAGTCCTTCACTCAGATGACCGGCTTGGCAGGGATAAGGGTAGATAGGGTTGACCCGCTGGTTTTTGTAGGATTCTTGATTGGCGGGGCACTCCCGTTCATGTTCTGCTCGCTTATAATAAGGTCTGTGGGCAGGGCAGCCAACCTGATTGTGGAGGAAGTGAGGAGGCAGTTCAGGGAAGTGAAAGGTCTGTGGAATGGCACTGTGGAGCCGGATTATGCTAGAGTTGTCGATATATGCACCATCTCGGCGCAGAAGGAGCTGATTGCCCTTGGGGCAATTGCACTGCTGACCCCGATAGCGATTGGCCTGCTCCTGCACGAAGAAGCCCTTGGAGGTTTCCTTGCAGGCGCCATACTGTCAGCGCAACTGCTTGCTGTTTTCATGGCCACTGCCGGTGGTGCCTGGGACAACGCGAAGAAAATGATAGAGGACGGACTTTATGGAGGTAAAGGCTCGGATGCGCATAAAGCGTCCATAGTCGGCGATACTGTCGGAGACCCGTTAAAAGACACTGCTGGTCCGGCACTTAACCCGATGATAAAGGTTATCAACCTGGTTTCATTGCTCATTGCACCATTGATTATCGCCAATGAGCAGATGACCCCACAGGTTATCATTGCAATAATCGCATTGGTGGCAGCGATACTGATAGCAATATGGTACAGCAAGAAAGAGGCATACATAGGAGTGGATGAGTCGATACTGCGAAGGCGGTAGGGGCACGAATCCCGCCCGGTCCACTCTTAAGATTGCTTAGAATTATGCGAAAGCAGTGGCAAGCACAACATATAATAATCACGCCTTCTATTAGTACATCAGGTGATGGGATGATGGATATTTGGGGGAGAGGTTACAAAAGCGAGTGGTGGGGAAAGAAGACGAGAAAGCGATTCCTCATCTGGGCGAGCTATTTTGTAGTCGGTCTTTACCTCCTTGTACTGGCAGCATTCGTAATCCTTTCACTCTCTCTCCCGCAAACCGCAGCTGACCCAGCGCATATGGTATTCCTTAAGGAGTTCGTTCTCTACTTCAGCTCTCCGGTAATCCTTTTTGCGATATTGCTGGTTCTTTGGAGCAGGGAGATATAGCAATCTTAAGAATTGCAAAACTCATTTTTGAGTAGTATTTATAAGCGTTTATAACTATAAAATGTAAAGTAGGTGTTTTTTTGAGTGGTGATGAAGCGCTAGATAAGTGCAAAACAGTGGATTGTATCCTTGATATTTTCGGGAGGAGATGGACCGTTCGCATTTTTTCGAGGCTGCTCTACGCTGATAAAAGGATGGGTTTCAATGAACTGCTAAGAGCAACGCCGGGCATAAATCCAAAAATGCTGGCTGACCGGCTCAAGAGCCTTGAGGCGAATAACCTTGTGAAAAGAGAGGTTGAAAAAACCCCCATAAGGAGCTACTATTCGCCCACAGAGGCTGGGCGGGATTTGAGGGATACAGTTGAAGTGATGCTCAGCTGGAACAAAAAATGGGGAGCAATTAAGTGTAAAAAGTAGCGCATCAAAACTATTTTAATTCCACCTGCGTAATAATTGTAACTGGTTCTGAGGTTCTAGGGAGAGATGAGTGTGTTTTATGGCCGAAGTAAAAAGAGCTTTGATAAGCGTTTCAGATAAGAGCGGGGTTGCGGAATTCGCAAAGGGACTTTCCGAGCTTGGGATAGAGATGATATCAACGGGGGGTACAGCAAAAATTTTGAGGGAGAAAGGAATTCAGGTTAAGGAAGTTTCCGACATTACGGGTTTCCCTGAGATGCTTGACGGGAGAGTTAAGACGCTGCACCCGAAGATACACGCGGGCATACTGGCATTGAGGAACAAGAAGGAGCATCTTGAACAGCTGGCGAAACAGGGGATTGAAGGGATAGACCTTGTTATCGTTAACCTCTACCCGTTTGAGCAGATTATTTCCAAGAAAGTTTTTAGACATGAGGATGCAATTGAGAACATAGATATAGGCGGACCAACGCTCATACGGGCGGCTGCCAAGAATTATGAGAGCATAGGTGTTGTTGTCGATCCAGCGGATTATCCGGAAGTTTTGAAGGAGCTTAGGGAAAACAAATCGCTGGCACTTCAAACTAGGGAGAGACTTGCTACAAAGGCATTCCAGCATACGGCGAGGTATGATGCATTCATAGGTGGTTATTTTGAGAAGAAGTTTGGCGGAGAGATGTTCCCCAAGTTCCTTACTCTGAGTTTTGAGAGGGAGATGGACCTGCGCTATGGAGAGAACCCGCACCAGAAAGCATCATTCTACAGGGAACTGGAAAGCGACGAGGCATCGATTTCAAAAGCAAAAAAACTACAGGGAAAGGAGATATCTTACAACAATATGCTTGACGCGGACTCCGCCCTTGAGCTTCTCAAGGAGTTTGAGGAGCCTGCAGTTGTAATAGTGAAGCATAACAGCCCCTGCGGTGTCGCAGTTAACAAGAACCTCAAGGATGCCTACCTGAAAGCAAAAGCAACCGACCCAGAGGCAGCCTTCGGAGGAGTCGTCGCGCTTAACAGGACTGTTGATGCGGGTACTGCAGAACAGATAATTTCTGTGCTCACGGATGTTGTGGTCGCCCCGCACTATTCCAGAGAGGCTCTGGAGATTTTCAGCAAAAAGAAGAATATGAGGGTTCTTGAAGTCGGCAGTTTCTCTACGAAGAAAAATGAGAGGAGGGAACTGAGAAGCATAAATGGGGGAATTCTAGTAGAAGGGAGGAACACGAAGCTGCTGATTGGTGAGCCAAAGGTTGTTACAAAAAGAAAGCCAACTGAAGCTGAGATGAAAGCGCTCTTGTTTGCATGGAAAGTATGCAAACACGTTAAATCAAATGCGATAGTGTACAGTTTCGAGGACAGGACCGTGGGGATAGGGGCTGGGCAGATGAAGAGATCTGATGCGTCGAAGCTGGGCGCAATGAAGGCGGTTGAATCATTAAGAGGCGCAGTCCTGGCGTCGGATGCATTCTTCCCATTCAGGGATGCAATTGACATTGCAGTTCAGGCAGGGGTCACTGCAATAATACAACCGGGCGGATCAAAGAACGACCAGCAGGTAATAGATGCCTGCAATGAGCACAATATAGCTATGGTTTTCACGGGAATAAGGCATTTCAGGCATTAGCTTCTCTTCCTCTCACTCCAAACTGCTATAACGAGCATTGCCATCAGGATGGAGAATGGCATGCACCCCTTGGCAAGTGACAGTATCATCTGGGATGTGTTATCAGTGCTGGAAGGGGGCGGCTGGGAGTTCACTGGAGGTTGGATAACAGGAGTCTCATTAGTTTCATTATTCTCGGTGATATTATTGTCGCTGGGCAAGTGAGTGTTGTTCGTGTTATTCTGCGGAGGAGGTGGTGGAGCACATAATTCCGGGGCATAAGATGAGCCAGCTTCACGAATCTTGACTATTGCATCTGTCGTAAGATTGTAAGCATCATGTATGTTGCAGATGGTGAGATCGTTGCTTGCGTTGAGAAGTTCAGAAGAGACATCCTGAAGTTCAGCCAACACGGAGGCATTGGCGTTAGGGCAATTGGTGTATTCCTGAAAGACTGGGCCGTATTCCTTCATCGCGGTATCTATATTATTCATCACATTGTCCTCATAAAGGCTGGTGTAGTGGTTCACGGTAACGCTAAGTTCTTTTTCATATAATGCTCTTCCTTCGCAAAATGGTCCCCCGCAGTATGATTCCGTGCCAAGAGTGCCGGAAAGCTTGAAAGGGATCTGGTCGCTTCCATTCTTCCCACCTGTCGGAGTATAGATAGTTAGCGTACAGGAGTTACTAAGACGAGGCATCACATCGCATATCTTGCCTCCGTCTTCGTATTCACCTGACGATAAGTTGTAATACGTGTAAGTGACTTTAAGCGTAGCGTTTGGTGAGGGATTTACAACTAAAACATCAACGTGGTAGGATGTTTGAATTCCATCCGTCTTACAGTTAGGACCAGAAAGAGGTTTATTGTCTACTAGTATCGCATTTAATTCGTAGAATTCAGTAGCACTTACTAGGCCAACAATCAGTAAAAAAGCAAAAATACAAATTTTCAATTTTACAACCATCTTAACCCCTCTTTTTTGATTAATATGTAACCTGCTCATTTATGTTATCTAGATTGATTTATCGGTATTTGAATGAACGGTAAAGCCCCTCCAGTTGCGAGAGGTAAAACTCCATTCCATTTCTGTATAGCTAGAAACTGCGCGTATTCAGGGCTTTGTTTCAGTTGTTCATTTATTATCCTTATTGTTTCTGCATTTCCTTGTGCTTGGATTATGGTTGAATTGGCTATACCTTGTGCTTCCATTATCTTTCTTTGTGCTTCTTTTTGTGCGAGTTCTACTTCATATTGCTTCTGAAGTGTTGCCTGTTCCATTGATTGTTTATCCTGAATTGCTCTGGTTATTTGGTCCGGCATAACTACATCCCTAATAAGAACCTGTTCCAAGATGAATCCGTCAGAATCTAATTTCGATTGCATTTTATCGAATATTCCCTGCTCAAGTTTTGTTCTGCCTTCTCCATAAAGTTCCGTTATAGCCATACCTCCAGTTATGTCCCTTGCTGAACTTCTTACCGTAGGCATAATTGTCCCGTCTCTGTAATTTGGAGTCAGGGTTTGTATTATTGATGCTGCCTTGTCTGGCTTTACCTTGTAGAAGATACTTATGTCTATAGTAATCAACAATCCTTCCTTAGATGGCACTTGGACGGCTAAATCATCACAATCCGGGGCATTACAATCTTTTCCGAATGCTGTTCCGTACATATTGACTGTATCTCTTGCAGTCTGTACATGATAGATTGTTTGTAATATGGGGATTTTGAGGTTCCATCCAGGTTGCATAGTATGAGCCATATCCACTCCTCCGAATGCATTGTATATTACCCCGACATAACCTGGTTCGATTATTTCGATTGGTATCAAAGCCCTAAACCAAAAGAGTAAGATGAAGAGTGTTATCAGGAGGAATATAACTAAATTAAAGTGTTTGCTTCTGAAGATGTAATTTAGCAGGCTCATCCGCTCTATTTCCGTGTTGTCATCTTTTTTTACCATTCAAATCACCTCTTTTTTGATTTATTGCCTCTGGTGTTAAACTCTATTTGCAGAAGGTATTGCATAAGATTCAACGTTGAGAGCCCTATCACGAACATGATAAGCAAAATTCCGAGTTTTATGGCCCATAGTAAGTCATTCGTGTATATCATCAGTACTAAAAGCAGCAGCATGAAGAGCGATATGAGTATGTCGAAAAGTTCGATTATGTAGAGCCAACTGCGGAGAGTCTCCTCGTCAGCTGGAAGAATCCATTTCAGAACAAACTCCTTCACTCCACCCATGAACTCAACTTTCCATATAGCTATAGGGGGTCCTGTTTTTATTTTTATGGGCCCTCAAAGCCAGCCTTCGGGAATCACAGTTTTGCCTAGGGATATCCCAAAACAGCCATGCGGAGGCTTTTCGTATATCTCCCGGCTGGCCGAGGGCCCTCCACCGGAGGTGGTAGCTGTTGGTCTTCGAAATACTCCCCGCAAAAGGGGAGATTCGAACGTCAGATTCTGTCGAATATGTCTTCCTCACGTAGGGGTTTCCTCCTTTCAAACCCCTTCACTCTGGGGTTCACTCTAAGCATGACCTGCGTGGTCATCATGTTGTGCTCCCACAACCTTCTCATCCGCCTTTCTCCGTAAACCATACCACCATCCCACCCATTCTCATGCATTTTCCAGTCTCTCACCTCATGGTTTTTTAACACAGGAACAGCAGCCAGCAAGAAAGCATGGATCAGTTAAAAACAGCTGCCGAACCTCAGTACATAAACAGCCTGTAGCCGAAGCTAAGAGAAACAGACCACGTGGAATACATTACTTCGGCTTCTGACATAAACTTCCGTAGTGTTAATTCAGAGGCTGTTTATAAGCTTTTCGTAACCATCGACATTAGACGAAGGCGTGAGTTCCAGAAGCCTGCACATGAATGCGGTTGAAGAGTTGGAGAGGAGTCAATTTGGGTGCAAAGCCACTTGAACATGAACAGAAAGCTTTTTAAGGATGAATTGTCTATATTCTGCATCCGTTTTTTAACATATATCGATGACCAAATGGTGAGGTGTTTGAAATGAAGAGTTACGTGAAATTTGAAACTCCGAAAGAAATTGCTGAGAAAGCCTACGAAGCAGTTCAGATATCAAAAGACACAGGCAGAGTGAGGAAGGGCACAAATGAGGCAACTAAAATTATAGAGAAGGGAGAGGCTGTTTTGATTGTCATAGCTGAGGATGTTGATCCAGAGGAGGTAGTCATACACCTCCCAATGCTATGCGATGAGAAGGGCATTCCTTATGTATATGTGCCTTCAAAGAAAGACCTTGGCAAATCCGCCGGCCTTGAGGTGGGTTGTGCTGCTATTGGAATAGAGAAGGCAGGTAATGCCAGCGAGCTGGTAAATGAGATAGTTTCAAAGCTCAAGAGACCAAAGCAGGAAGCAAAGGAGGAGCAGCCAGCGAAGGTAGAGGAAGAGAAAGCTGAGAAGCCTAAAAAGGCCAGAAAGCCCAGGAAGAAGGAAGGGGAGGGCGCCGAGGCTGAGAAAGCTGAGGAGAAGAAAGAGTGATTAGATGCTTGAGCCAGCAGCTGCAGAAGTTGTTGAGGTGCTTGGTAAAACAGGGATATACGGGGAAGTTTACCAAGCAATGTGCAAGATACTGGAAGGGAAGGACAAAGGGCGAGTTATAAGGAGGAATATAAAGGGACCCATAAAGAGGGGTGACGTGATAGTCCTCCTAGAGACCGAGAGAGAGGCAAAGCCAATAAAGGCCAAGTAGCCGAGGTAGTGTTATGAAATGCTCATTTTGTGGCAATGAAATTGAGAGCGGTACAGGCATGATATTTGTGAGGAGAGATGGCAGCATGCTCGACTTCTGCTCACAGAAATGCAAGAAGGGTATGCTGAAGCTCAAGAGGAATCCAAGGAAGCTGAAATGGACTGCAAAGTATAAGACGTAGGTGCTCGCATGGAGAGAACCTTTGTTATGCTGAAGCCGGATGCAGTTGAAAAGCATATAATTGGTGAAGTGATTTCTCGACTTGAGGACAAAGGCTTGAGAGTAGATGCGATTAAGATGACCCGGCTTGATGAGAAGATGTGCAGGGAGCACTATGCCCATCATGTTGGAAAGCCCTTCTTTGGGGGACTTGTGAGATTCATGTGCTCAACACCTGTTGTATGCATGGTTCTCGAAGGGCAGAATGCAGTTGAGGTCGTCAGAAAGCTGGCAGGACCCACGGATTCAAAGAAGGCACCGAAGGGAACTATACGCGGCGACTTTGGAACTGATGTTCAGGCAAATGTTATACATGCCTCGGATTCCGCAGAGACTGCTGAGATTGAGATTAAAAGATTTTTCAAACAGAATGAAGTTTTTAATTACTGAGAACTAAACTAGTTCTGAACTTATAAAAGGATGTGCGGTGTGCATGGGAATCTTAAACGATTCTGGGATAGCAGGCTTGATGAGGGCGAACCCTCCACTGCTTGAGAATCTTGTTGACGAGAAGGTTCAGGTCCAGCCTGCCGGAGTCGACCTGACACTCGCGAAAATTCTGCGGTTCAAGGGAGCTGGGGCTATAGATTTCAGCAACAGGGAGAGGATTATCCCGGAATGCAAAGAAGTTGCTTTCAAAAATGGATGGGCGAACCTCGGGAAGGGGGCTTATAAGGTGATATACAACGAGATTGTTCGCATTCCCAAGGACTGCATAGCTTTGGCATTCCCACGTTCTTCGCTCCTGAGGTGTGGTGCATTCCTCCATTGTGCGGTCTGGGACCCGGGTTACGAGGGGAGGAGTGAATCCCTCCTTGTAGTCTCGAACGAACGCGGAATAAAACTGAAGAAGGATGCAAGGCTGGTGCAACTGGTATTCATAAAACTTTCTGAAAAATCAAGCAGACTATACCGGGGCAAGTACTTCGCTGAGAACACCGTCTAAGAGTATTTTACCAATATTGTCCCATTTATGAACTTGGAATCTCCGTTCTTGAGTTTGTACATTATGTATAGATTACCATCGTAAATATCGCCAGCCGATGCACTTGGTATGGATACTCCATCACGCCCGCTGCAATTTACTTCATTTCCGCTGTTGCCACCTGATACGTATGCCTTCTCACCCGAGGTTATGAGTACACTGTTGTTAAGAGCTGGCAAAGTTGGGAATGTCGGGTATTTTGTGCATACGAACGAAGTGACATTTATCAGACCTCCGGTATCCTGGGCTAGAACGAAATCAAGTTTTCCATTAGTTTTGAGAATGAGAGAGTTGCAGGAAATGTTCTCTGGAAGCACGCATTTCGCCTTAAAGGATGGCTCTGGGGAAGTGTTTGGTTTGCTTATGTATAGGTACGCAACGAGAAGTAGCAGCAACACTGAGGCAAGTCCGAGTTCTCTGACTGTCGCCTGGGCTTTTTTCATAAGATACGCCTATGTGCGCTCAATGCTCACTTTTGCGAATTTGGTCAACTGCTCCCCGTTTACGTAGACTGTTGCATTTACGGTAGCAGCCCCCCAATCAAATCCGCTGATAAGGATAGCATTGGCAGTTCCATTCACAGTTGGTGCAAACTCATCTATTATGCCGAGATTTGTTTGAAAGTGCACAAGGGTGCCATCTGGCACTGGATTGAATATTTGGTTATAGACAAACACGCTTATTCTCGAAGTGTTACCAGCAACCTTAATTTCATTAGGCGTTGCGGAAATATTCATGCCCCAAGGAGCCGGCACCAGGTAGAGGATGGTACTTATTACGTTTGTACCATCCATGTTCTGTATGTATATGTTACCACTTGAGAACTGCATATCCGTGGAGTGGAGCACGTAACCGTAGGCAGTTCCATTGGGTAGTACTGCGAATACGGGCGGGGTTACTACTGCATTACTGTTTATAACTGGAAAGGAATGGCTGTAGTTTGTCGCTCCTACTGTAAAATTGATATCGACAGTTCTTGAGATGTTGTTTAGTATTATGGTGTAAGGGGTTATCCCATCCAGAGTCGTGGGGTAGTTCATCTTCCTGAAGTAACCATTGCCCGACCTCGTTGCTAAATTCAGCTCGTATGCAAACCTCTCGCCGATACTATCCGCTAGGCGGACTTTTGATGCCTGTATTTCAGCAGAACGATCTTGAGCGAAGCTCAGTACAAAAATTGTGAAAATAAGCATAACGAACATGTATATGACCAAGAGCTCATTAGCACTCTGACCCTTTGAGCCAAACACATTCTCACCTAGCTCCTCTCGATATAAACGCAAGTTTTCATGGGGTCAATCTGCGTGCAATTGTCTTCAGCGTAGATTTTTATGAAATAGGTGCCCGGCTTTGCTACTAGAGTAAGGTTCCCTGCGATTTTTGTTAATGTGACTCCGACCACTTGGGTAACCCCAGAGCTGGTTCTGAGGTTGATTATTACCTCATGCCCTATGCCATTGGTGGAGTTCCCAACGGTTATATTATCTATATTCGGTGGCATGAACACCTGTAGGGTTATTCTAGCTGGGTCTCCCTGCGCACCCACTATATCCGCGTAGTTTGCTATTTTGGTGACGGTCTGCTGTGCCTGCTGCACCCCAAGCTGGTCAGAGACATTTGTGCTTTGAAGATAGGCGATGAGAAGCAGGGGGAACATTATAGTAACAACAAAAGCAACTGTTACCATCATCTCGGTACTTGCTTGGGCCTTTACTTTCATATGCTAAGTGATATAAAGGGTTGAATATTAAGCTTTTTGCTTTGCGCCTTATTAATGCGCTTACGCCATTGCTTTTGGGGGAACTAGTCTCAAGGCAAGCCTCGCAACATCTCTTGCACTATCCCCAAATATTATTAGGGATGGCTCCCTCCCGACCTCTCCTTTCTGGTACACTGCATCAGGAATGGAGTGCGTGGTTTTGACCGCAGTTTCTATTCCCCAGGGGATTGTTGAACCCTCCTTCCTTTTAATCCTTTGAGGCTCCTCACTTCTGTCATAGGAGGAGATTCTCAATCCAATTTTATTGCAGCCAGCCAGCGTTGCATCGGTCAGTCTTATGTTGATAGCAGCCCTCTTTGAGTTGTTGAATTCCATCATCTTCAGCACTGCTCTCGCCAAATGAGAAGAAGCGCCAAATTCTATAATTCCGAGGGATTTGGGAGTTCCCATTGCGTTCCTTATCCTCCCAGCCACTCCGGCTACGTCATCAATACCTTTCGCATTAGGCATTGCGCGTACTATGTTCGTACCAACCTCGGGTATTAATGAGGAAAATCCAGGGCAATTCTCAATGCTCATCAAAGCTGCCTTGACATCATAGATTACCGCAAATCTTTCGGCATTCATTCGGAGGCATGCGGTCGGGTCAACCGCCTCCACCCCCCGGCCAATTTTCATGCTGTTTCGTATTGCATCATCTATGAAGCACTCAGCTTCCTTGCATGAATCTTCTATTTGGAGCCCTTTTGCGAGGCAGGCTGCAATGGCGGATGAGAAACAGCATCCACCCCCGTGTGTACGGGTTGAAACCATCTCTTTGCTGAAAATTTTGAAGTTTTCATGGAGCAGTACGTCAGCTATTCTGTTTCCCTGCCTTATCCCTTTCACAAGCACTGCCTCTGGCCCCTTCTTTTTTATGAGCGAAGCAGCCTTTTTCGCGTCATCGATACTCCTTATCTCCAGACCCGTAAGATTCTCTGCCTCCGCTCTGTTCGGAGTTACTATCTTTGAGAGCCTTACCAACTTCTCGATTCCACCTATGCTTTCCCTGTTGACAAGCCAGCTTCCATCCGACTGAGCAGTCATAACCGGATCCAGCACTATGTTAGCGCCATGCCATCTCCTGAGCCCATCAGAAACTGCGCGTATTATGCTTTCGGTTCCTAGCATGCCTACTTTGACAGCACTTATTTTCATATCTGAAAATATTGAATCAATCTGCTGCGAGACTACGTTGGCGGGTAGATAGAAGACATCCTGCACTCCGCGAGTGTTCTGGGATGCTATTGCCGTGACAACAACCGTTGAATGCACTCCGAAGGACGCGAATGTCTTGATGTCGGCCTCCACCCCCGCAGCACCGGTTGTTGATGAGCCGCCTATCGCCAAGGCGTTTATGGAACCCGCACGGGTCACTCAATCCACCTCTCACTTTTCCTGGGCCCGCTTTTTTTCATGCGTGTTCTCTCATCCTTCTCCTTTCTGAATATCGCGTCCATTTCATCTAGAAATGACTTCAATGCACTCCTGAGGTCCCAACCGAATGAGCTGGCGGAGTAGGAGATTCGTCCTGCACTTAGTTTTCCATGCACCGAGTACTTTTTTCTATGCTTCTTGAAATGAAGGTACATGTGTTCAACGTCAAAACTTTTCTTTAGCTTGCTGAGGAAGTTCATGCATTCTTCCCTAATGTCCCCAACGAACATCCTGTCTCCTTCAACAAGGCCTGAGATGTCCAATGCAGTCTCATCGGGCCCAGCAACTCCCTTGAATAGGTCCCTTGCGCTAATGATTCCCACAGGTTTCTGCCCGCTCTCGACTATGAGCGCTGCTACGTCATTTTCAATCATCTCCATGGCACTTTCCTTGAGCGATGCGTCCGGTTTTATTGTATGGGCATCCTCGCGCATTAATGATGAAACTGGTATATCCTCAAGCCTAGTTTTTCTCCTTCCAAGGGGGAGCTTATCCCTTGGCTTGCTCAGGAAAGCTGCAAAATCGTATGCGGTTAGAACTCCTACAAGCTTGCCCTCGTTGACCACCGCAAGCTTTCCATACTGGTTCCCGCGCATCTTCGATTTTGCTCTGCCCAGATGGGATTTCAGGTCTATCCTCGGCACTGGCTTGAACATCAGCTCTTCCACCCTTCCTTTCTCCAAAAGGCCTTCACCAGCTATCAACCTCAGGGCCTCGTTTCTGGGCAGTATGCCTAGGATCCTATCCCCTTCCATAACTGGCAGAGCCCTGTAGGGACCACTGAAGAAAAGCCTGCAGATGTTGAGCACACTCGTATTCCTAGTGATTGTTGGAGCAGAGATGGCGATTGAACCAACTTTGGATGTATGCTCAACTGCAGAACTTGTGATGGTCCAATCGTCCACTATCCCGAAATATTTTTTGTCTTTTAACACAACAAGACAGGTCTTGTGCCTTGGGAGTTCGCTTATGGCCTTAGTCAAAGGTTCTTCGTAATCGACAGTAAATGCTTCTTTCATCCTATCAAAAAGCTCCATTAGCTCACCTCTATATTATTTAAGATAGCAAATAAATTAATACTGGTTATATGAAGACATCGGAGTTGGGTGAGAGGAAGTTGATTGCACTTCTGACTAGAGGTCTACACACAAACAGAAGAGTGATTTCGGGTGCGGGTGAGGATGACGCAGCTCTTATAAGCCTTGGGGGGAAGGAGCTTGTTGCAACTTCGGACATAATGTTTGCCTCCACCCATTTCCCGAGAGGAATGAAACCCGAGCAGATTGGGAGGAAGGTTGCAATCGCGAATATGAGTGATTTAGCTGCCACGGGAGCATCGCCGCTTGCAATGCTCTTCTCGTTCGGGATACCTCCCCAGTTTGAGGTTGGGGAACTGAGGAGGATAGCGCGCGGTATAGATAGGGTTTGCTCGGAGTATGACGCTCCTTTTGTCGGGGGGGATACGAAAAAGTCCAGAGAGCTTACAATCTGCGGAATTGCTCTCGGTGAAGTTGGGAGGAATGAAGCTCTGAGAAGAAGCAATGCGAAAGCAGGAGATGTGGTCGCAGTGACTGGCGAGATAGGGAATGCTGCACTAGGTTTGAGGATGATGCTGAGCGGTATGAGGGTTTCAGGATACAAAAAACTCATCGATGCATTTCTGAAACCGAAGGCTAGAGTCAAAGAGGGAAGAGCAATAGCGGAGTGTAGGGCAGGGGCTGCCGGGATGGATATAACTGACGGTCTGCTCTTCTCTGCGGGGGAGATAGCCAGAATGAGCGGGGTATGCATCTCGCTTGACGGTAGTAGGATTCCGGTATCAGAAGAGGCGAGGAAATTTGCGAGGGAGCATAATATTGGGGAGAGGTTACTTCTAAACAGCGGTGAGGATTATGAGCTTCTTGTGACGGTAAAGGGAAGAAGGTTTAAGGAAGTTAGGGGCAATGTTGAGGATTGCGGTGGTGCCCTCATAGAGATTGGAAGAGTGACAAGAGGAAGGGGGGTGCTGCTTGATGGAAAAATGGTCGGGACAGAAGGATACGACTCTATGAAATGATGACTAGATGTTGGTGAATATGCGTTATACTGAGCACTTGGTTTTAAGCGGTATTGTAAACGGAGCATTCTTGTTTATACTTTATACGAATTTTCATGTTGATATATTCAGAGCAGAACTTATTGTTCCCTTAGTGGGGACATTTTATATTTTCAGTATTCTTCCGGACATAGACCACTCGAAATCTCATGCAAGCGGGATTTTGAATTTATTTTTGATGTGCCTATTCGGTTTTTCTGCATTCAATTTTTATAGAACTTTTAATCCGCTTGATTTAGCAAAAATCATTATTGCAACGGCGATTTTTATAGTTCACGTAAAATACTCTGAGAATAGTCGCTTACACCGTAAATTCCCGCATACGTTTACATTCGGAATTGTTGCATGTCTACTTTTGTATTTTCTGGCAAACTCGATGCTTGTGTGCATGGTTGGCGCAATTTCATTTTTTACGCATATACTGAGCGATGGTTATGTTATACGGGCTATTGAAAAAGACAGAACATTATGGAGATTAGCGGGATCTAGAATAACTGCTATCAAAAACAGAATATCTAAGCGCAAGGGTTTTTAATCTGTTAAACGAAAATTTACTCTGCATGGGCTCGTAGTCGAATGGTAAGACGTCACCCTGACACGGTGAAAACTCCCGGTTCGATCCCGGGCGGGCCCACTATACTTACAGGCTATTTTGAGGATTGAAACATCTCATCAACTAGAGCTTGTAACCTATCTGCCTGAGGAACTCCTTCCTTTTCCTGACATCTTCAGGCTTCTCAACACCCTTGCTCTTCAAGCCATCTATCACTCCCAAGATTCCTCTTCCCTGCTCGCTCTCTGCAATTACAACCTCGGCATCATTCGCAGTTGCGCAGTAGATTGAGCAGACTTCCGGGATGCTCTTTATTGCGTTGAGCACATTGAGGGGATATGCGTTTTTCATGAATATTATGAACGAATGCCCGGCAGCAATGTTGCTTGCGTTCTTTGAAGCGAGCTGCTTGAGCTCCTCGTCATTGCCGGTCACTCTCACAAGGCAAGGTCCCGAACTCTCGCAGAAGGCAGCACCGAATTTCACGGATGGACAGGAGCCAACCATCGCCTCATGGATGTCCTCTATAGTTTTTATGAAATGAGACTGGCCCAGTATAGTATTGCAATCAGCCGGCTTTTCAATTTTGACAAGCTTCAGCTCCATCTCGTCACCTACTCGAATACTATCATGACATCAGAATCTAGAAGATATTTTAGGGCTTTCTCAAGGGTGTTTATGTCTACTGGCAACTGCGTTATCTCCTTCTTTGAGAACCTCACCTTGTATACGCTCCCATCTTTTTTGTAAAGCTTGTTTATGCCAAGTATTTTTGCTGGGGCAACTACATCGGAGAGAGTTTTTTTTATGTCGCCGCTAATCTCGGCTATCCGGACCTTCTTGCCAAGCTCCTGAGATATTTCGGAGACAACCTTGCCCTCCTTCCCGATAAGAAGACCCACGTCTTTCTTAGTGAGTATTATGACCACCCTGTCCAGATCTATAACTTTTGTGAGGTCAGCATGCTCCAAGTTGTATTTGTTCTTGAGCTTGTATAAGAGTCTGCTCAGCTTAACCTCTAGCTTGGAGAGCTTCCCTTTCTTTACTTTCTCTTCGCACCCCGAGCACAATGTATTGCTTTTTGCGCATAGTTCGCATACCGGTAGATTCATCCAGTCCCACCATTATTGAAGAAGAATAAAAAATGAAAAAAGGAAAAATCTATTTCGAAAGGGTTATTTCTATTGCGGATACTTTGGACATGCTTCCGTCCTCCGAAGTGAGTTCCTCGGTCTTTATCACTATGCCCTTTAGTTTCGCTTCTGGCATGAATCTGTTCCTCACTATCTCCGCAACATCCACGGCTCTAGAAATCACTTTTCCTCTAGCCTTTATTCCGACCTCAGCTGCTCCGCCATTGAACTGGGTTATGACTGCCAGAACGTAGCACATCACGCTTTTCTTGCCGATGTAGACAACGTTCTCGTCCTTTCTCATTGTTTCCTCTGCCATTTAATGCACCTCCCTTTGTGTTGGTTTATACTTGGGTAATATTTTCTCGATTGGGTTATAAATCTTTATGTTTCTCACGGTATTCTTCTACCATCCCTTCAAGATCCGGTTCACCCTCTTCCTCAGTTTCAGCCTCTGTGGAATCAACTGATTTGACATGAGGCTTATATTTGCTGCGCACCACTTGTTTCAGTCGGGTTACCTCCCTTTCCATTCTCCTAATCTCCTTCTCCCTTGCTAGCCTTTCAAAAACTCCTCTCTCAAGGAACTTTATCTTGTCTCTCAGCAATTGGTTCTCGTTCTCCAGCCTATCAACGGCTTTCCTAAGCTCAACGTTTGAATTGAGTAGTTCCTTGAGCTGCTTGTTCTTCTTATCAAGGTCTATCCTTGTCTCCTCCCTGCCCTTAACCTTGGGCATCTCAATCTCCCTTTCTATGTCAACCATGAGAAGAGCGTTACTCAGAGAGGTGCTGTTGAGAACTAGGTGTTTTATCTCAGCTGCTTTATCACTAAGCCCCTTCTCCTTCAGGATCCTGTCGACCTGCCTGAGCTTATTCTCGTAGAACCTGAAGGCCTTCATGGCGGCTGCAGCTGCATCTTTCTCGTGCTCATTGGAGAACTTCATTCCCTCCACAAGCTGGTTTTTCTCCCTCTCGCTCATATCTTTATCAGGAATAAAAACTCTGGAGTTGAAATAGGAAGCTAGCTTCAGAAGCAGCTCGGGGGCGTGGTTTACGTCGCATGCGAGAAGGGAGGGTTTTCCCTCCTTGCTTATGATATCAACAAGCTCCTCCTTGCTCATCTCCCTTTTGCTTCCTACAGAAAAAGTTTTCTTCTCGAAATCGAATATAGCATATCCTATTGTGGTGCCCGGGTCAATGCCGATAATCAACTGCTTCAGCTCATCACCAGCGATCACTGCTTCTCGAATATGAGTCTCTGCTTGACAAACACTCTTGTCCCGCGGGGTATATCTCTGTCAACGACAACTCCGGCTCCAACCCAGCAATTGTCACCTATCGTCATGCCAGGCATTACGGAGGATAGCACGCCGGTCTTTGTATTGTCGCCGATTATAACACCGAGCTTGCTCCTTTTGGTATCCACTTTCTTGTTCATCACTTCCATGCTGATAGTGCCGGCATCAAACCTCCAGTTAGCTACCTGAGTCCCAGCGCCGAAATTGCAGTTCTCACCGATTATGCTGTCACCTATGTACGTGAGATGTTTGGCGTTGACATGATTCATGATTATGCTGTTCTTCACCGTTGTAGAATCGCTTATGCTGCAGTCCTCTCCTATGCTGCTGTTGCCTCTTATGAATGAATGGGGGCCCACTTCAGTGTTCTTTCCTATGAAGACAGGCCCTTCTATGACACTGTCGAATACGCGGGCACCTCGCTCTATGATGACTTTGCCACTAACCCGAGAATGCTCGATTTTGCCTTCCTTCTTTGCCTTCATGGTCTTGAGGAGGAACTCGTTTGCATCAAACAGCTGCCAAGGCACGCCAAGGTCCTGCCAGTATTCAGTGAGCTCAACTCCCCTCGCATTCCCCTTGCTGGCAAGAATCTTTATCAGGTCTGTGATCTCGTATTCTCCCCTCTTTGAGAGTCGGAGGGACTTCATTTTTGAGAAGAGACTTTCGTTCATCACATACATGCTGCAGTTCGCAAGTCCGCTCCTGCGGGTTTTGGGCTTCTCCTCAAATTTGACTATCTTGCCCCTCTCAAGTTCAGCAACTCCGTAGTTGCTAACATCGTCTACTCTCTTCAAACCAATCGTCATCTCGGAATCGTGGGATGAGATGAGCTTCTTGATTGCGCTGCTCTCCGTTATTATGTCGCCAGCAATTCCTACGAACGTGTCATCAATCATATCTTCCGCAGCCAGGAACGCATCCGCCGTGCCTCTCATCTTTTCCTGTACTGCGTACTTTATCCTCATGCCAATCTTGCTGCCATTGCCAAACTCGTCAATTATCTTATGCCTGAGGTAGTTCACGACGATTACCACATCCACTATCCCGGCGTTCTTCAAGTTTTCTAGCACGTGAGATAGTATTGGCCTTCCAGCAACCGGTATCATACACTTGGGTCTGGTGTGCGTCAGAGGTTTCAGCCTCTTTCCCTCGCCAGCAACTAGTATGACTCCCTTCATACCAATCCCTCCTTAACGATTCCCTCAGCTCTCCTGAAGACCTTCTCTAGCTCCCTCTCGGTCCTGTGCTCGCAGGTCACTCTTATTGCAGACTCTGTTCCTGACGCTCTGACAAGCAACCAACCATCACTGAAATCTATTCTAACTCCGTCCTTCTCGTTAACATCACCTTTGAATTCTCCCGTAATCCTACCCTTTATCCTTTCCATTGAGGCGCTCCTGTCGTTGCAGTTGAACTTTGCCCGTCTCATGGGGTATTTCTTAATTTCTTTCCTTAGCTTCCCCAGCTTGCCCTCCCTGCACATGAGCTCCACAAATTTCAATGTTGCCAGCATTCCATCTGGGGACAGGACTTCCTCGGGGAATATGTACTCACCGCAGGGTTCCCCCCCAAAAATTGCTCCGCTTCCCCTCATTCTCTCGGCTACATTCCTGCTTCCCACCTCGGTTATTATGAAATTCCCCCCATTTTTTTCAACAGCTTCCTTTACGGCAAGGGATGCCTCTACAGTTGAAACAACACTGCCGCCATTTTCACCCAGCATGTAACCCGAGATAAGCGAAAGCTGCTCATCAAGCCCCAGCACTTCTCCTCTCTCGTCCATCACGACTACCCTGTCAGCGTCTGCATCGTATCCTATGCCCATATCCGCTCCGCTGCTCCTGACAACTGCGCATGCATCCTCCAAGCTTTCGCTGTTTGGCTCAAGGTTCCTTGAGAAAGTTCCGCTGGGCTCTGCATTAAATCCGACAACTCTGCACCCAACCTCCCGAAGCATGAATGGTGCTATGGAACATGCAGCTCCATTGCCGCAGTCAACAACAATTTTGGGTTTTTTCTTCTCGATAAGTGCTCTGTCTGTAAGCGAAAACGCAAGCTCAATGTGCTTGTCAACCGCATCCGCAACCGAAAAGGAATCCCCGAAGCCATCAGGCTCAGGGGACGCAAATTTCTTTGCTCGCAGCAGGTTCTCAATTTCTCTCTCCTCCTCCCTGCTTATCTCCTCCCCCAAGCGGTTATATAGCTTAAAACCGTTGTAGTGGGGAGGATTATGCGATGCGGTTATCATAACCCCGCTGTTGGCTCGAGCCCTCGTCGCTATTGCGGTAGTTGGTGTTGGAACAACTCCAAGTCTTAGAGCAGAGCCGCCGAGAAAGTTAATTCCCGCAATAAGCGCGCTCTCCAGCACAGCGCCAGATGGCCGGGTATCGCGTCCTATCGCCACCTTGCTCCCCCTGTTCTTGGTTATAACTTGACCTAAGGCCAGAGCTAGTTCGGGGGTGATGTTCTCACCTACAACACCGCGTATTCCTGAAGTTCCAAACGATACGTCCGTCATACCACAAATATTAAAAACTGCAAAGGTTAAATAAATAGCTATGGCAGAGAGAGTATCAGCACCGCAGAGTTCAACGGGTTTATTGCGCTTCTACGACACGAACGTTGGTGGACCGCAGCTTGACCCCAGAGCAGTTGTGGTATTCACAGTGGTATTTATACTTGTTATAAAGGTACTGGGGTACTTTGTCTAGTCATTTCTTCAGGAATTCTTTGAAGAACTTATCACAAACAGAGGCCACGGTCTTTGTCTTTTCCTTCGGACATGCCACTATGGCTCTCCTCCTAATCTCCTCGGTCTTCTTTATTGAGCTGACTATGTCTGAAAGCTCCTCTAACGGATACTCCTTTCCGCCCTTCAGTATTTTGACACTGCTCCTGCCGAACTTATCATCATAGGCTTGCCTGGATTCTATGATGAGTTCATCCACCCCACTTTCTCCCATTATTACCGCCTCAAGCTTCTTAGTGCTCGAGTAATCTTTGAAGAGCTTCTTCCCGTCATCGTTAAGTTTATGCAGCTCCAGCTCATATGCCCGCTTGTAAAGCTTTCTGCTGCGCATTCTTTCAATAAGCTCCTTGCTTCTCCCTTTTTCCAGTGAAAGCCCCAGCTGGGCATCATCATATCTTGTCAGTTCATCAAGGGATACCACTCCGTCCTCAAGCGCAAATTCAACCGCCCTCCCCAGCATGGCACTGGCAATCCTGACTGCATGATGGTAATAGACGGATGAGAACATGAGGAACCTTGCTATCAGAAGGGACTCCGCGGCTTCTATCCCGCCCCAATCAATTATCGCTTTGCTGCCTCTAAGCCGTATTGTATGAACAATCCTGTCGCAGTCTATCACTCCGTAAGCAACTCCAGTGTAGTGGGAATCCCTCAGGAGGTAATCCATCCTGTCGGAACCGAGGTCAAAATTTATTATACCCCCTTCTTCCTCACCCGAGAGTATTGAACAGATTCTTTTTAGGTCATACCCGTTATCCTTCAGTATCTCACCGCTAGCTCCCTTCCTCACCAGTTCTGAACCCCTCTTCTCATGGCTGCCCATCTTTCTTCTGATGAGGATTCCCTCGCTCTCATGGGAGAAAGCAGTATGCCCGACATCGTGGAGAAGGGCAGCTGCTCTTATATCTCTTGTCTCTTCTTTAGGAAGCGAGAGGCTCTCGCATATCTCTCCAGTTATATGCATAGTTCCGATGGAATGCTCGAACCTCGTATGATTGGCGCCCGGGTAGATGAGGTAGGCAACGGCCATCTGTTTTATCCCTCTCAGTCTCTGGACCTCTGGGGTGTCAATAAGCTTGAGCTCAGCATCGCTGATGTATACGTTTCCGTGGATGGCATCCTTTATAACAGGCATCATACCAACTCGTAGGTCCCTCTCCTCTTCTCTATTGCATCCCCCTTGTCCTTCATTATCTCGAGCACTACCATAGCGGCTGGCTCGCTTACTTTCAGCTCCCTGCTGATATCGCTTACGTTATTAGCCCCCCTCTTCATGCTCTGCTTAACCTTGTCGAAAAGG
>JAPLWT010000053.1 GCA_026396455.1 Microcaldota archaeon
CCTGTCAAGGGAGAGTTTAAATATCAAAAATGAGTAATTTATGTGGTGATGTTTATGGTAGAGAAGAAAGTCAGGAAGGAATTGGCGGAAGCGCACGTAAAAATGTGGGGAGATCCGCAGAAGACTAAGAAAGAAATCACAAGCGAGATTGGAAAATTCGGCCCAAAGAGTGAGAAAATGTTACAAGGACAGACCTTTGCGGGCTACCCCGTTGAGCATTTAGGGTCTACGACGGAGAAGGAGAATACGGGCATGGTGATGCTAAAGGCAGGGGTATATCAAATCATTCTTTATAAGGAAACTCCTGAAGAAGCTAAAGCAGTTGTTAACTGGTGGAACCGTGGAATTTTAGGACTGAAAGAAAATAGTGCAGAGTATATAGTTAAGGATCTTATTGAAAACATTGCTGCCTTTGGTAAGATCTACGGAGACTTCAGCAACATAAAATCTCCAAAGGAGGTAATGAAGGCAGTGAAACTTGCTGCGGATGTCAATAGTCTATACCGCAGCGAGCCAGTGCGGGAGTTATTCAGAGAACTCGAGGAAGATAGGGATAAGAAATCGATGCCAAACACTCAGAAGTGAACCTGCACATACTGACTCTGGCTTTAAATATTCTGAATGAGCAGAATAGCTGGTCATTTTATGATAGTCAAGAAGGCGAAAGAAATAACATTTCAGGACGTAAAACTTAAAAAAGTAGTTGATAAATTTATCGGAGTAGACGAAGGCGAACCTGCTGGCACGAGATGGAGAAGACGAATTGAAATATCCCTGGTGGAGAACAAAACTAAAGAAGCCGGGGTGGAGCCTAAATTCTTAAGACTGGTGGAGCGATACAAGGAGGCGGGAGGCGAAATAACTAGAACGTTTGACATGAGAATAGAGTCTAAAAATGGTACTCTTAAGCCGTATTGCTTCTATTGGGAAGGAAGTGATATTACTCACGCTGTGGATATAGAAAAGAGTGTTGGTAAGCTTCTGCAGAACCCGGTCATAAGCAGGTGGGTGGGCAGCCATTTGGCAGAATCTGGGAAAGCAGAGATATTCAAGGGGCTTCGACAGGATTAGAAGGGACTGCGGAGGCAGGGGGTAACCGCGAGGTTCCTCTTATACTGGTTTTAAATATTCAAAATGCGTAATTTAATAGGTGAACTTATGACACTGAAAGAGAAGAAACCATTAACACTAGGGCAGAAAGTCCCAATAGACGAAATCCTAGCAAGACAGATACTTGACAATCCTAGCTCTTGTGTTCAGCCTTCACGACGATTACCTCCTAACGAACGTCTTGTCCAAGTAACAAAACAGGCAGAAGCGCAGATCCGTGCAACTGAGGCAATGCGGAAACTAAAGAAAAAGCCCAATATTGCGGCTCAGAAATCTATGATTATGGGTGTTGAAATGGAGCAGGATAGCCATATCAAAAATTATTGGTCTGGTGCTAGTTCTAGTCAAACTACGCATACGGCGAAGTGCATTGCAGTGGATATTGGGACTAGAAGCGTGCCAAGTTGGGGTGGTAACAGACTAGGCGAGATATCAGTAAGGTATATAGATTACGACACCCGCGACGGAGAGTATTACACCGCCAATGCGAAGGTACTAGGAGATGTTGTTTTTGGTTTTGACAGGGATGGCAACTTTAATGACAAGACTGAATTACGCGGGGGTGACTCCGCTTGGATTAAAAGGTTCGATAGCTTCGATATTAAGAAACTTCAAGACGATATGAGGGCATTCGCAGAGCGCGACGATGTCAAGCAAATACTTAAGGAGACTTTTCTTGAGAGAGCATTAGGCACGAAGGAATACAACAAGCTTAAAAATCACAAAGAAACCCCTCTGGAGAAGAAAGTCCGAGAGCTAGAAGAGGCGTCCACACAGTACGACACAAGGGGCTATGGACATTAAATATGCATAAACCGCTTCTTGCACATACCCGACTACTCATCATTTAGAAGAATTATGTGCAAAGCCTATCCCACTGAAAAGTAAATAAATCTGTATGTTCCTAATTTATACTAATGGTAATGAAGGTAAAGGAAATAAGAGTAGGAGACTGCATGCAGAAAGTGGTCGTGACGCTCAACGAGGGCAGCACAGTGATGGAAGCGGCGAAACTGATGAGGGACAAGAAGGTCGGCTCTGTAGTGATAATCAAGGACGACCTGCCAGTTGGCATAGTCACGGAGGGCGACATAACCTACCATGTGGTTGCGGAAGGAAGGGACCCTAGGAAGACTCTTATGAAGGAGATAATGCGCTCTAAGCTCAAGGTGATAGGCCCCAATGAACTCATAGAGAAGGTTGCGGGGATTCTGAGGGACGAGGGAATAAAGAGACTGCCGGTTGTGAATGACAAGGGCAAGCTCATAGGAATCATCGGGGAGACGGACATTGTCAGGATATCACCAGGGCTCTACGACATAATACGCGAGAAAGCGGAGCTGGAAAGCTTCGGCTCTCCCGAGGTTGTTTCGGGCGCATGCGAGATATGCGGGAACTACTCGGAGACGCTGAAGAAAAGTGGCGGGAAGCTCGCCTGCGAGGAGTGCATAGAGGAGGAGTCTGCCGGATAACGCTTATATAGGGATTCGTTCATAATATATTCGCTGTGCAAAGGATGGCTGATGGAGAAAGCCGATCAATGAAATTCGGTCAACATTGCACAGTACACTTCTACTCTTACTCTATCCATTACCTCAGAGAGTAGCAGCAAGTGATGAGAGTGAAGAAATTCAGCCCCATGGCACTGAGGAAGCTACAGAAGAAACAGAAGCTGCTCGACAGGACGCTGAAAGACCTGGCTGAAAGCGGCGCAGCAGTGCTGGTGGAGGGAAAGAGGGACAGGGAAGCCTTGCAGCGCATAGGGGTGAGGAACAGGATATTCCTGGTGAATATGAGCCCGGACAAACTATGCCTGAGGGTTTCGAAAGTTGCCGGCGAAGCGGTGATCCTCACGGATTTCGACGAGGCCGGGCAGAAGCTGTGCAGGAGGATTGAGGAAGCCCTGCATTCGTACAACGTGCTTCCGAATACAGAGGTAAGGAGAAAGCTGAGATACCTCCTCGGGGTGTACAACTTCGAGGATATTGACAGAAGAATGGAGGAATTCAAGAATAAAATTGAGGGTGATATGGATGGCTAAGACGTATATTGACACTGTGAAATATGTGATTTACGCGAATATTGAGATAGGCGGGCTTGTCGAGAAGCCCGATGTAGTTGGAGCAGTTTTTGGTCAGACCGAGGGACTGCTAGGAGACGAGTTGGACCTGAGGGAGCTGCAGAAGAACGGCAGGATAGGCCGAATAGAAGTTGACCTTCAGACCAGAGGAGGCAAGAGCGTTGGCAAGATAATGCTTCCTTCTTCATTGGACATGGTGGAAACAAGCATACTTGCGGCTGCGCTTGAGAGAGTTGACAGGGTGGGCCCATGCGAAGGCCGGGTAAATGTGGAGAAGATAGAGGACACCCGCAATGTCAAGAGGAAGGCGGTTGTCGACAGGGCTAAATCCCT
>JAPLWT010000054.1 GCA_026396455.1 Microcaldota archaeon
TGTTCCAGCTGAAGAGCACATCTGTCTGGAGGTATGAGGCAAGGGCGACTATCATCGCATCAGCGGAAGGGATGCCAGTATGCATGTAGAGCTTTGCCAGCTTCTTGACCTGCTGGGGAGGCTTTATTGAGGGAGGAAAGACGGACTTGTAAAGCTTGAGTATGGAGGGGTCTCCGGCAAGCTCCTTCTCAACCATTCGCAGGCCCACTCTACGTATCCTTACATCTTCGGTAAGACACATGACAAGAACTTGGAGGGAGGATTCACATCTCTTGAGCATATCCCTTTCTTCTTGGGTTAGGCTGCTTTCCCTTGCCTTCAGCGAGTAGTAGTTGGGGACATCCAGAAGGACATTCGTGTCTGCGGAAACGCTGCGGATTTTTCTGGCCCTGTCAGTTTCCATGAGAATTTTTTCAAATTGAGGGTATTTAAAGGAATTGGGGCAAAAAAAATAGAAAATTCTGCTAGGTTTTAATTATTGGGTATAAAAGAAGCGTACTGCGAGTTCTAGCTTCGGCTACATCTTGTATATCTGCACATGGGGCACTTTCTGTATGGTTATCATGTCTGAATCCTTAACAAGCTTCATCCTCTTGGCAATGCCTGTTGCCTTCTTCCCGACAAGGTTCGCCTAGGTTGCCGTGAGCAGCTCCCTCTCGACAGCAGCGTCATCAACCTCTTCCCCCTGGTAGAAGCTGGCGTATTTCTCAAGGTTCAGGACAAGCTCCCCCTCTCTCAGGACTTTGCCGATGAGCTCCGCATCACAAACAGCAACTATCTTCTCCTTTCCCTTCCTGAAAGTCCTCATTAGGAGCATGCTACTATTTTGCTGCGCTTATTTAAATATTCACCCGCGCAGGAAAGCAAGGGAGAACGGGGAGAGGAACAGCACGCTGTACCACACGAGCCAGAAAGAGCTCACCCATTCCGAATTGGTTATTGCAACAATGCCCGCCAGGAAAAGCACTGAGGAGAACGAAGTCTCCAGCCATGTCAGTCTAAGCGCTTTGTGCCAAGGCAGACGCGGGGAATTATTCTTCCTTATGACCCCGAACTTGTGTGCTCTTGAGAATAGTGCTGCAAGCGCGGCTTTTGCCCGTATGAAGGCAACCCCGAAGTTCAGGAAATACGCATACACGCCAAGGCTGTAGGACCCGAAATATATTTTCGATATGAGCAGCACCCCGAGCAGCGTGGTGAATATTGTCACGACGTTCAGCAGTTCAAGCTGGAACCTCAGCGTCAGCGGTACTGATATGCTGTGGTATACTACCAGCGTGTAATAAACCTCTCCGATACCGTTTAGGTTTGCAAAGGCAATCAATGCGGACAGGACTGCAAATATTATCAGCAGCATCGACAGGTAATGAAGCCCGAATATGAATGCGAGGTAACCCAGCTGCTTCCTTAAGTTGAATTTTGTTATGTTTGCCAGGTAGTCCGACATGAGCTGGGTGTTGCCGTAGTTGTATCTCCACTGCTGCGACCCGAAGGCGGTGAAATTCTCTATGGGCTTTCCGAGCGCATATATTTTTGGTATGAAGACACCGCCGTAACCGTTTGCGTCTGATTTGAGGGAGAATGCGGCATCCTCTACAACCGAATAATCGAAACCGCCGAGCTTCTCCAGTATCTCCCTCTTTATGACTCCGCACGAGCCCGCAAACATCGGCATTCCGTCCAGGTTTCTTGAGACCTGTATGAAGTTGGAGAAGAAGGCGAATGTGGAGTCCACTGCATCAGCGAATGGGGAGCCTTTCGCATATCTCTTTGAGGTCTGCACGTATGCAATCTTGTCATTTTTGAAGCATCCGAGGGTCTCCTTCAGGAAGCTCCCGTCAACCAGCACTTCGTCGGCATCGAATATTGCGATATACTCCTCAGTAGCATCTTTGAGGAAATTGTTCAAAGCGCCTGCCTTAAACCCTTCCCTGTGTGTCCTGTGGATGAAACGCACGTCGTTCTTCTTGCAGTAAGCAGCAAGCTCTGCGGCTATCTGCCTGTCCGTGGAATCATCCAGGAGGTAGAAGTTCATTCTATCCGTTGGGTAATCGACTGTCCTGAGCTTCTCAAGGGTTTCTTCAACCATGTCCACAGGTTCGTTATAACTCACGACCACCATTGCCACTGTCGGGAATCTCTTCAGGGGTTTCATTTCCGGCATAGGAGCGTTATAAGAGCGGTAGAAATACATGGCACCCATTATGTTGAAGAATGCTGCCACAATTGCCGAGAATAGGAATAGGAGTGCCAGAAATTTCGTGTATGCAGTAGGAGTGATTATTGTCAAGTACACTCCGAATCCCCCTCCCAGTAGGGATAAGAGGACTACTAGCGCTACCAAGAACTGTCGTTTAAGCAATTCCTTATCCATTCAATAACCTGTATAGGGTAATAGTTTAGCAAAAGTGCTATTTATTAATATGCACGTCTGAGGGCATAGTATAAGAGCTTGGCATAGTAAAAAAATTTCCTCATGACCCCTGCAGGTGAGGAGCTTTTTTTTATTTTGTATGATACGGAAACAGGCACTTCGCAAACCTTCAATCCTTTTTCCCTTGCCAGGAATATCATTTCCAGGTCATGCTCAAACCCATTCTCATGAAGCTTGAGGAATTTGCTCCTCTTGAGGGCTCTGAAGCCAATTAGGGGATCGTTTATGCCAAGTGTCCTTGAAAGCAGGAACTTCAGGAGCTTGTTTGCAACCAGCCTGTGGAAAGGCATCTCAAGCCCTTCGTGGAACCTGTTGCCCAGCACAAGGTCGCATTCTTTCAGCTTTTCGGTGAACAGCGGGATTTCGGATGGCGAGAACTGCCCATCCCCGTCAATCAGTATGATGTCCTCGGTCCTTGCCGCTTTTATGCCAGTCAGGACTGCAGCTCCTTTTCCCATGTTTGAGCTATGCCTGATTACGCGCACTCCGGTTGACTTCACTATTTCGGCACTGCCATCGCTTGAGCCGTCGTCGACAGCGAGTATGTCCTCCGCTGCCCCCGTAGTATGCCTCCAGGTGGCCGTATTCAGGGTTTATCGCAACTTTGGTTCCACTCGATGTATATTTGTTTATGTACTGCATCGGAGGTATGCACATCCTGTTTGAAACTCCCCATGTGCACCAGTCGGTTGTGCCGGAATATACCACGGGTACCAGCATGAGATCCACCAGGGGTATGGCAAAGAACAACGCCAGGAGGGTGTCGTTCCTCATGTATTTTGAGAACAGCTGCGGGAACAATGCGGAGAGCATTACCGTTACAAGCATGTTTGCCCGGAATGTCACGAGTATGTCCACCAGCAGGAAGCCAAGCAGTATGAGCGTGGGCAGGCGGAACTCCCTCTTCTGGAGGCCGTAAAGGATTGAGGCGACCAGCATTGCGGTTGAGAACTGGAAGTCGAACATGACCCCGCCAACACCGTATGAGAGCATATAGCCCCATTGGGAGGGAACTATCTCGTAGGGCATACCGCTACGTATGAAAATCGGTATGTAGAACGGAAGCGATAGCAGGGCTGCAAGGGCGCAGTTCGCCCCTACCTGAAGCAGCTTCCACCTGTCCATTTTGAAAAGGCCGGCAGCATATACGTAAACAGGGAAGAAGAGCAATGAAGTCGGATGCGCTGCGAATGCGATTGAGAGTGCAAACGCACTGAGGAGTTTCATCAGGGCCTCCTTTCTTGAGAAGAGCAGCACCGAGACGTTCAGCAGGAGATAGGAGAATATGTGCAGTGTGATGCCCGTGGCTGTTATCAACACGAAAGACTGGCTTGCGAATATGAGTGATGCCAGCAGCTTCTGCTCCCTGGTCTTGAAATTGTTGAAAAGCAGGTAGGTTGAGAGGAAAAACAGGGCTACAATGGAAAGATGCAGCGGTATTCTTATCGGCTCAAAGCTGGCAACGCCCAGAAGCTTCGAAACCGAAGCCGCAAACTCGAAGAATGCAGGCGGGAAGGTGAAATTCCTGCCGAGGTAGCTCAGTTCGTCATAGTAGAGCGTGGTGCCCCTCTCCAAAGTGTTCTGCACATGCCGGTAGTAGTATGCGCCCCATATGTCGACATTCCCGAGCATGGACTCCAGTAGGAACACGTATACGACTGCGAGCAATGCAAACATCACTGCATCTTTTTCCATATCGATACCCACGCTACGGCGCATGCCAGCGGAATTATCCACTCGTTCAACCCAAGGCTTGTGAGGTGGAACTGCATTACGAGCAGGGAAGAGGAGAGGGTGAAGAGGATGAGCAGGGAAAGCGAGGAACCCATTGATGGATTTATGACAAGCGATACTAGGGCAATGGACAGCAGCAGGACTGCAAGCAGTGAAATGGGATATGCACGCCCTGTTTTCACGGTATTGGCAGTTGCCGCCAGGCTTGCGTTGTAGGAGCTCCTTCCTTCAGATGTTTTGTTGCAGCGGAATGAAACAATCGACTGCCCGCAGTCCAGCGTAACGCGGAAAGAGCCGCTGCAGTTGTCCAGTGGCTCCCTGAAAACATTCAGTCCACTCTTTAAACTGACGTTCCTAACCGCCCAGCAGTAGTCCATGGTGCAATCGGAATCGGTTGATGAATGGACTGCAAAGTTGACGTATTGCGATGCGGAAGTGTCATAGCTCTCCAGGTAGAGCTCGTGCGGATTTGGTATGGAGAGCCAGTTGAAGTTGTTGGTGCCGAACATTGCCGCATATACAAGGACAGGGACTAAGCACGCCAGTATGAACAGCAGAATTTTCAGCTTTTGGACATCATTTCTTTTCAATGAACTCCCTCACTGCAACTGTGGCATATGCACCTGCCGGAAGCAAGAAGTTAAACTTCCCGATTTCGTTTTCCTGGTTAAACCTGAAGTCTTTCAGCGGAATGAAGTTGCACCTCCTGGAACCCTTGGAACTTATCTCCGGGAAGGAATGTATAAGGAAGCTCTCTTTTTTTATACCTTCTTCCTCCATAATCTGCAACTCATAGTCTCCTATTTCTTTTGTTTCGGAGCCCACAACTTCCGAGGTCAAGAACAGTTCCCCTTTCTCAATTCCCTTCTCTGCCTCTGCGACATCATCAACCCGCTCCGCATTTGTTACATCCGGAAAACCAAAAGAATTCATCCTGCAAACTAGATCCCCTGCGATGACGGAAGAGCCCATCTCGGATATTCTTTTGCTGAGCGCCTTGTTGAAGAGATAGCTTTGGTAAGCGTGCACGAACATCAGGGAGAGCCCTCTGGGAAGCCTTCTCATTGCGTTGACATAGTCAGTCGGGTAGGATGAAAGGTAGTTCAGCAGAGTAAGTTCATACCCCAGGTAAGTTGGAAAATATTCCAGTGCCCTTTTGAAATCGCCTTCTGCTGCGAGCTGTCTCCTCGCTTCCTTGCCTTCCGCTTCCTCGCCCTCGTCTATGTAGGTCAGATAGCCCAAGACGGCTTCCTTGAAGTTCCCCGAGATTATTGCCTTGCCGACAAGATGGGTGTTTTTTCTTATGCTCCCGAACCTCTGCTCTCCAAAATAGTTTGGAAACAGCCCTTTAGTATCTTCATATATGCTCTTCATCTGGTCAGCTGAACAAGGAGAAACATTCCTTATAGATATTGTGAATCTATTACCGAGCAAGTCTCCAAT
>JAPLWT010000043.1 GCA_026396455.1 Microcaldota archaeon
CAGACCCGTACATGGGGGCTATGACGGAAGGATCGGAAAGCTTGAGGGAAGAGCTGCGGATCTTGTAGAGGAAGGCATAAACGCGTCGCTTGCCCAAGGCGCGGTGAGAGCTTCCGGAGTTCTTAAATATAATATTGGGGAGGAATTTCTTGTCACATCAAACTCTGTAGAGGCCAGAGACAGAGGTACAGGAATATATTTCTCGATAAGGGCGCTTGCTGACAAGGATGCATCGGGCCATAAGGTATGCTGCTCAACAACTTTGAGTGACTTCTCGCCAGAAAACGCAGGGCAGAGGGCGGGGGAGATAGCAAAGAAGGCCTTGAATCCTGTGAGGGGCGAGGCTGGCAGGTATGACATCGTCTTTGACCCGTACCCATTTGCAAATCTTCTCAACATAGCCATGGATTCCGCGTCAATCTTTTCGGTTGAAGCCGGCTTCTCATTCTTGGGAGGGAAACTGGGCAGGAAAGTTGCAAGCAAGGAAGTTACACTCATTGACGATGGAAGCCTGCCCTATTGCCTGAGCTCATCAAAGTTTGACTCCGAAGGGGTCCCAACGCGGAGGAATGTCGTTATAGAAAATGGAATCCTGAAGACATACCTGCATAATACATCAACTGCCAACAAATATGGAGTGAAAACTACTGCCAATGCGGGATTGCTCTCTCCCAGACCCTGGAATGCGATACTCGCAAAGGGAAAATTCAAAGAAAACGAAATGTTTGAAGAAGTGAGAAAAGGGTTGTACATAACGAATCTGTGGTATACGAGATTCCAGAATTACGAGAAAGGTGATTTCTCAACAATACCGCGGGATGGGATATTCCTCATCGAGAAGGGGGAGTTGGCAAAATCCTTGAAGGAGATAAGACTTGGTGACAATATGCTCAGACTGCTGCAGAACATCACTGCAGTTTCTAAGAGGCAGGAGCAGATACTCGGGTGGGAGGTCGAGATTCCTGTCATAACACCGCATGTGCTTGTTAAAAAAGTAAACGTAACTCGTCCTACCTCCCTCTGAACAGAATAGAAATTGTTAGGGGTGATAAGATGGATAGAAGGATACTGTTTACCGGACTTGCTGTTCTGTTTTTGGTAACAACGATACTGGCTTTGAGCATAAATAACACTAAGTTGGCAAATGCAGCGGCGAATGTGGCGGCAGTTGTATCAAAATGGAAAGCAATAGCGATAAGCAATCAGGACCTTCCCAAGACAGTACCGACCACATCCAGCGTCCAAGCGGTATTCTTCACAGGCACCGGAATTGCGGTGAATCCACAGGATAAGCTTGATTTCAAATACGTAAACGTTATAGTCGGAAGAGTGCTGGTGCCGTCCAGCAGTGTGAGCGAGGACTCGAGCACCTCCCCGGATCTTGAGGTGAAATGCACGAATAGCACGGGAACTGGGAAATGCTTTGTATTTGTGAGAGCCGGGCTGCTCTACCTTGACAAGGATAGGTACACCCTCAGGAACGTCGATTTCGATAATGAGAGCGCGACAGCAACTCTTTACAGCAATGGCACAGAGGTCGGCAGCCTGAGCGTTATAAAGGTTGATAAGATGGGCAGGGCAATCTGGGCTGGAACAGTCACTGTGCGCAACCTGAACTATTATACCTACATACTCGGAACGAACAACTCGCTTTTGATAACCAGTGCAGACCTGCAGGACAAAGTGGGTAATATCAAGGCATGCGGTCAAAAGCTGCCGAGCGTGAATGTGACGGAGATCGCTAATTGCAAGAAGAATGGGGGCAGGATATACATAGGAAGGGGTGAGGATGGCTGCCCCATGGCACCTACATGCGTAACTGCAAATTGTACCAAAGTTACTGCGATTTCAGTCCGAGAGAGGATAGATTGCATAAGCGAGGGAGGAACCGTGGTGGCCGGAGTGGATGATGAGGGATGCCCGGCGAGCCCCAAGTGCGTGCTGGCGAGTGGGGAGACGAGAAAGGTGGTTTGAATGAAAACCTTTATGGCCATCTTCGCCCTGCTGCTCGTGGCAGCCATGTTGTTTGGATGCACGCAGAACATACCGCAGCAGCCACCTTCCCAGCAACCTCCGCAGGGGCAGCCAAGCGGACAGCCGCGGGTGACCACGCCAGTGGAAGATATTGCCGCTCAACAGCTGGAGAGCAAACTTCCAAGCGGATATGAAAACCTGACAAACCTCAATGATATGCTGGTCAATGCGACCAGCTGATTTCTTTATTTTTTATTAAGTCTAAAAATTAGTGAATTCAGTTTCAAAATATAGGGAAAGCCATTTAAATTTTAGTATATTAAAGTTGAATTGTATGATTGAGATAAAATTCTGGGGAAGGGGCGGGCAGGGGGCTGTGACTGCCGCAGAGCTTCTTGCTGTTGCAGTTTCCATGGGCGGCAAGTCCTCCCAAGCATTCCCATTCTTCGGGGTTGAGCGGAGAGGCGCCCCAGTGAAAAGCTTCTGCCTGGTAGACGATAAGCCCATCAGGATACACCAGATAGTCTACGAGCCGGACCATGTTGTGATACTGGATGCTTCACTGATTGGGAGGCCCGATATTCTCGAGGGGTTCAAGAAAAAGGGGACAGTTATAGTCAATACGAGTAAGCCCAAGAGCCAGATAAAGCTCAAGGTCAAGAACCTATTTGTTGTTGATGCGACTGGAATTGCGCTAAAAAACCTGGGCAGGCCCATTGTGAACACGGCGATGCTTGGAGCTTTCATAAAGGCAACTGGCATTGTTCCACTTGAGTCCGTGAAAGAGGCAATAAAGGAGAGGTTCCCAGCTCCGCTTGCCGAGAAGAACATAAAAGCAATAGAAGAATGCTATAATGGGACGAAGTGATATTTATGAAACTCGCAATAGCGAATCCAAGGACCAGCAAGGAGAACAAGACTGGGGACTGGAGGTCCTTCAAGCCCATTGTTCACACAGAGAATTGCATAAAGTGCGGCACCTGTGCGAGCTACTGCCCAGAAGGGTGCATAAGCGGGGTTGACAAGAAGAACATCCAGGAGAGGGAGTTTCCGAAAATCGATTATGATTACTGCAAGGGATGCGGCATATGCGCGAATGAGTGCCCAAAGAAGACGATAGAAATGGTGCAGGAGGAGAAGTAGATGAAGAAGACTGTTGAGGTTTCAATTGCAATTGCCGAAGCAGTGAAGAACTGCGAGCCAGATGTGGTGGCATGTTACCCTATAACACCTTCAACCCACATAGCCGAGACCCTTGCCAAGTTCTATGCTGACGGGGAGCTGAAGAGCTTTATAGCAACTGAGTCGGAGTTCGCATCAATATCTGCAATATGCGGTGCTTCTGCTGCGGGTGGAAGGGCTTTCAGCGCGACAAGCAGCCAGGGGCTTGCCCTGATGCACGAGGTTGTTTACGCAGCTGCTGGAATGAGGCTTCCAATCGTTATGGTTGTTGGGAACAGAGCCCTTAGTGCTCCGTTGAACATATGGTGCGACCAGCAGGACTCTGTCGCTGAGAGGGATTCCGGCTGGATTCAATTATACTGCGAGAGCGCCCAGGAGGGAGTGGATACTGCAATTCAGGCTTTCAAGATCGCGGAGAGTACCCTGCTGCCAGTAATGGTTGGCGTGGATGGATTCTATCTGACCCATACAGTCGAGCAGGTCGAAGTGCCAACAGTGGAGGAAGTGAGGAAATTCCTTCCAAAATTCCAGCCGAAAGTGAAATTGGATCCCGAGAACCCAATAAGCATGGGGGAGTACGCAACACCAGAGTACTACCAGGGGTTCAGGGAGGATGTTCACAGGGATCAACTGGCTGCCAAGAGCAGGATTGTCGAGGTTGACAAGGAGTTCGAGCAGGTGTTTGGCAGAAGCCATGGAGGGCTTGCCCAAGGGTACCGGCTTGAGGATGCGGATTATGTTTTCGCTGGCATGGGGAGCGTTATCGGCAACGCAAAGGAGGTAGTTGATGAACTCCGGGCAAAGGGAAAGAAAGTCGGAGTCTTAAAGATAAGGAGTCTCAGGCCATTCCCAGGCGAGGAAGTTAGAAAACTGCTTGAGGGGAAGAAGCACGTTGCCATCTTTGAAAAATCCTACAGCCTGGGAAGTTTCGCTCCAGTTTATGCTGACGTGATAAACTCTCTCTACCCGCTGAGGAAGAGACCCGTTGTCTCAAGCTTCATAGGGGGGCTGGGCGGGAAGGATGTTCCAACCAAGACGGTTCATGAAGTATTCAAGATGATAAAGAAGAGGGAGCCTCTGGAGATATGGATTTGAGGTGTGTTGATGGAGGAGTATTTTGCATCTGGCCATACCGCTTGCGCGGGCTGTGGGATGCCCATAACCGTTAGGCATGCCCTGAATGTTCTTGGGAAGGACGTCATAGTTGTGAATGCTACGAGCTGCCTGGAGATTGTCTCCTCGGCTTATCCAAGGAGCGCCTGGGGTGTTCCTTATATCCACAGCCTTTTCGAGAACAGCGGCGCGATAGCCGCTGGAGCAGTTGCATCGCTGAGAGTTCAGGGCAACGACCACACGAAAGTTGTAGTATTCGCAGGCGATGGCTCCACTTATGACATAGGGTTTGGGGTTCTTTCAGGGATGCTGGAGAGAAATGATGATGTTCTTTACATCTGCTATGACAATGAGGCTTACATGAACACCGGCAACCAGAGGAGCGGCTCGACTCCTTTCGGAGCTGCTACAACGACAAGCCCGGCTGGAAAGGTCAACCATGGCAAGATGCAGTGGAAGAAGCCCATAGCGGAGATAATTGCAGCCCACCAGATACCTTACGTTGCAACTGCAAGCATAGGGTACATGGCTGATTTCGAGAGCAAGGTGAGGAAGGCAAAGGACATGAAGGGAGCCAGATTCATCCTAACTCTCGCACCGTGCGTGACAGGCTGGAACTACGATTCTTCAAAGACCATCGAGCTTGCGAAGCTGGCGGTTGACACAGGCCTCTGGATGCTGTACGAGATTGAGGACGGGAAGTTCAAGCTCAGCCTCAGGCCTCAGCAGTTCAAGCCAGTCGCGGATTATTTAAAGATGCAGGCCAGGTTCAAGCACCTCAGCGAGGAACAGATAAAGACTATTCAGGAGCACATGAACAAGGCTTGGGCTGAAATGAAGTAACCTACTTACTCCTTCTTTCTGCGTAAACAGCACCAACCAGCAGAACTGATAGCCCTATGCCATTTGGGCAGAAATAGAATAAGAGGTCAGCGACCTCAGCCAGATCCAGGTTTCCGCCGCACTTCTCAACCGCCTTTGCTATGCAAGCATCAGCATCTGTAAAGCATTCTCTCACAAGCGGGTTGTTGCAGTCGACTTTATCATCCCCTAGTGAAAATGAATTCTTGCATGATTGCAGCTGCGATGCGCATGCATCCACGTCGGGGCATTTACCGTCTTTATAGTTTGATGCGAGGATCGGATGATGTACTGCGATGCATTCCTGCCCCCTTGCATTATATGACTTATAGCAGGTTTCGTTCATCTTGCCAGTAGAGTCAAACTTGCAATACTTGCAGGAATCAGCGTAGGAGTTAATAGAGCACTGAGATGCCGCGTAGGTCACTCCGCACAACAAAATTCCAACCAGTAAGAGTAGTTTGGTTTGCATATTTGGGATACGTTATGGGACAATAAAAAACTATCTATCCGCAAAGTGTAAAGATTTAAAAGAGAGCCATCATATAAAATTGGGGTGAAACTGTGCAACATCTTCTTACCATGAAAGAGTTGAATGGAAAACAGATCGAGAACCTGATTGACAAGGCGATTGAGATAAAGAAAAACCAGCAGAAGTGGTGGAATTCGCTTGACCACAAGACTCTTGCAATGATATTCCAGAAAACCTCCACCAGGACAAGAGTCTCTTTTGAGGTGGGGATGACGCAGCTTGGAGGGCATGCAATATTCATGGACTGGAGGACGACACAATTCACTATGTCTGATATAAAAGATGAGAGCAAGTGCCTCTCAAGATTCGTGGACATAATAATGGCAAGGCTGGTGAAACATTCCGACCTGCAGAAGATGGCTGATGCTTCCGGGGTGCCCGTGATAAATGGGCTCTGCGAGAAATACCACCCCTGCCAGTCGCTTGGGGACTTGATGACCATAAAAGAGCACAAAGGTAAGCTGAATGGGCTGAAGGTTGTCTACCTGGGGATTGGGAACAACGTTAGCAATACCCTCAGCCTTGCGTGCACAAGAACTGGCATGAATTTCACACTATGCGCGCCTGAGATGGATCCTCCCTGCATAGACGAGGAGCTCCTCAAGGAAGTGAAAGGAAGCGGATTGTACGAGGAGGAGAAGGATCCCAAGAAGGCAGTGCAGGGAGCTGATGTAGTGTACACGGACACCTGGGTTAACATGGAGGTTTTCACTGATCCTAAGTTCGAAAAGGAGAAGGAGAGAAGGATGAAGACTTTCGTGCCTTACCAGCTCAACAGAAAATTGGTGGAAGGGACAGATGCGCTCGTAATGCACGACATGCCCATACACAAGGGATACGAGATTGATGAGTGGTCGATTTATTCCCCCAATTCGATAATATTCGACCAGGGAGAGAACAGGTTGCACATACAGAAGGCAATAATGCTGTGGCTGCTTGGGAAGATAAAACTCTGATCGACTAAAAAGCTTTAAAAGCCCGCGAGTGAAATTAGATGTGGGGGTGCAATGAATAGGACTTTATCGTATTGTCTATTCCTATCCTTTTTGTTTTTTGTGAATGCAGGCGCAGCCGCAAACATCTGCTACTACCAAGGACCGGATACATTCGGCTCCCTAAGACTTACGAGTTTCATTGTGAGTGGTGAACCTAACCTCACAGCTTGGAGCTATGTGAATGTTTCATACACTCTTCAGAATGTTGACCCACAGCAGCGAACAATACTTTTCAGCCAGAGCAAGGGGACGTACATAGGTGCTTTGACCCCATCGGGTGCAGAGGAATTCGCCTATTCAAACCGCGGCACTTCACTTGCTCCGGGCATGAGCGTCAACTTTAACGGGCAGGTGACGCTTGACGAGGCGGGCACATGGAAACTGTGGCCAGCCTTCTGCTACACTGTTGGAAAAACATCAAACTGTTCACCAGAGGAATGGCACGGTTGCAAATTTTCCGTCTCAGATATCGATTCAGACGAGGATGGAATCTTTGATTCTGTTGACCAGTGCCCCCAGCAGCGTGAAACGTTCAACGGATACCAAGACGAGGACGGATGCCCAGATCAGGTACCGGTTGTTGATACCGACCAAGACGGTTTCTCCGATTCGCAGGACAACTGCCCTTATAACTCAAACCAAAACCAGCTTGATTCTGACCAGGATTCAATCGGAAATGCATGCGACAACTGCCCCAATACCCCGAACTTTAACCAAGCGGATGCTGACCAAGATGGGCTAGGGGATGCATGCGATAACTGCAGAATTGTCTCAAACCCGACTCAAGCCGACTCTGACCAGGATGGAATCGGCGATGTATGCGATACGCAGAAGGGAACGGGGAAGGCGAGCATAACGCTTACTACTGAGCCTGCCAACTATTCAAAAGGAGATAAGGTAAAGTTCACCGCAGCTGCATCGGACCCTGATGGGATAGCCAAAATAACGCTTTTCCTAGGAGGACGAAAAGTGAAGGAGTGCCTCACTTCTCCATGCTCTACTGAGGCAGATGCGCCTGCAGCCGGGCTTGATTTCGGCGCAAGCGTACTAGACAACTTTGGCGATTTGACAAGCGGGGGAGACATAGGCGTGCCAGGAATCGACCTCCCCTCAGCATGCCACGATACTGATGACGGAAATAAGCCTTTCGAAAGGGGAATGGTATCAAACGAATCCACGACTATTAACTACTCCACTTCCACGATAACTCTGCCTCCGCAGTACTTTGACACGTGCATAAACTCAACCGCAATAGTGGAGTATTACTGCGATGGGAACTTCATAAGAAACGCCACGCACAACTGCGGAAGCTGCATTGAGAGTTCGCGGATGCTCACTGACGAGGGTGTCTCGGTGCGCGTGCTTGGGGACTTCTGCGCATGTGCCGATTCGGACGAGGGGATGAACCAGTTCGAGAGAGGAGTAGTTACCGGGCTGATATCGGACTACTGCCTCAACTCGAGCAATGTTGTTGAGTACTACTGCAATGATGAGAGAGAAATTGCCAACATCACAATACGCTGCAACGGGCAATGCGTCAACGGGACGTGCCCCTGCAGCGATACTGACGGCGGAGTGAAATACAACGTGCGCGGGACTAGTTACGATGGATTCACCGACTTCTGCGGAACAGGCAGTCATGCTCGTGAGCTTACTGAATATCATACAGAGATAGCAAGAGGATTTGGAACTCCATACTCCTGCAGTACTGTTAATGAGACGATAACATGCGAGGGGCTCTGCCAGGACGACGCCTGCCTGCCTCCCAGCTGCAACGACTCCATACAGAACCAGAGGGAGGAGAGGGTTGACTGCGGCGGGCCTTGCGAAGCCTGCCCAACCTGCTGGGACAACAAGAGGAACCAGAATGAGACGGGCGTGGACTGCGGAGGACCCTGTACAAAGGAATGTCCCAGATGCGTTCCCCTTGTCCTGAACAACGAGCCGGACCACGCAATAGACGTTGTGTTCATACCCACAAGGGAATACGAGGCGAACATGAGCGGTTTTGTTTCGGATATCGAGAACATGATACAGAACGGCTACTTTTCTGAGAGGACAATAAATGCAAGCAAGCAGCACATGAATTTTTATTATACCACCAAGTTTGGGAGCATCCACAAGGAAGATGACGGAATGTGCGACTGGAGCGCTCCTTCGAACTGGGATGATGGGTGCTCGCATGCAGAGGGAGCGGTGATTGTGCACCAGGTCAACTGCAGGGATTATGCAAGCGGTAATGTATTCTCAACTGAATACTACAGCCTGGACACGCTGGTCCACGAGAGCGGCCATGGCCTGTTCGGGGTTGCAGACGAGTACTGTTGTGATTCCCACTACTGGCAGCCCGACCCGAACCCGAATATATACTCCTCGCTGTCTAATTGCAAGAGCGACAGCCTTACTGGATGGAGTTCGGATCTCTGCTGGATGTTCTGCCCAGGCGACAAGGATGACTTCGGGAGGGGTGCTGAGGACAGGTTTCTTCTCATTGAATCTATACGCGATGAGATACCGCAGATATACCTCAGGAAGACCGGCACGGACGGTTGGAGACCCGAGTGGATAAAAGTTTACGCTGACGAGACGCTTATCTATGACTCAACCACTTACAAGTCAGACATAGGAATATGGCTGGATGACGACGGGAACACATGGGGCAAGAGATGGCTCGCGCCGAACTACCCAAATGCAACGGACCTGGGCGCAACCGTAACCTCTTTGAGGGTGGAGATGAAGACATCGAATACCTGGCCGTCTGATGCAGGAAAGGTGTACTTCACGGTTGGGACAAGGGACTGGCTGCTGGATAATGACGGAAGTGATGAATTCGAACAGGGAACAACAAACACATTCGAACTCGCTCCCGGAGGGCTCAGGGAGGGCGAGATAAAGGAGATAGGTCTCTGGATGGATGGCGGCAGGTGGTACCCCGAGTGGATTAAGGTATATGTTAACGGGAGAGTGCTGTATGACAGTTCAGCTAGGCATGTCACGCTTCCCGGGCTGGGCGGTGACAGCCACTACACAAGCGGCAGCAAGTGGACTGCTTCGGATTTCCCGGATCCTAGCATAGATACAACTCCGGTCACGACCATACGGGTCAACATAACAACCTCAGACGGCAAGGACCAGGAGACCGATTCTGATGTGTTTTTGGACATAGGAGAAGAGGAGTTCAGGCTGCACAATGACGGAACCGGGTTCAGGAAGGGCACCACTGATTCTTTCACATTCAACGGTCTTGGCTTGGTAAAGGGCGATATACAGAAAATAGGGCTCAGGCTGGAAGGTGATGACGAGTGGAGACCCCTGCGCCTGACTCTGGAGGTGAACGGGCGTCCTTTCTACGATTCTCAGTCCTATGCTTACGATTCTTTCAACTTCCTTGGGGACAAGCCAAATACGTGGGGCAAGTACTGGTACGCCAGAAACTTCCCGACTGCGAGCGCAGTGAGGGAGTGGCGCGAGATACACGTCATGGTCAAGACGAAGGACGAGGGTGACGCGGGAACCGATGATGACGTCTACTTCGGGATAGGCACGAGGGAATGGAAGCTGGACAACTCCCACATGGAGAACTGCGGGGGAGGGTACTGGACCCATGTCAGGACGGGCTCTGTTATGAGAGGCGACTGCAGCTACCCCTGCCAGTACAATGATTATTCAAAAAGGAGGGCGGAGTGGGTGTTTGGCAAGTATGTTGAGATAGGAACCAGAACATTTACGTGAGGGGTGTTTATGTTGTCTAGCAGAAATGTATTTTTGATGGTACTGCTGCTTTCTATGCTATCACTGCCCGCTTACGGAAGCAGCAACTCAAGCCCGAAGGCTGTTATCGTGAGAATGAACATAATGAACAACACGTTCACGGTGCTGGAGAGGAAGGTGGTATACGGCTATCCTCCCGAGCACTTCGTGCAATGGGACGACTTCAAGGTGAAACTGCTTTCGGACAGCGGAGTTATGGAAGAGTACGGGGTTATAGACCCGAGGATGCGGTTCTATGAAGTCATGCCTGGGGAGAACCCCGAGGGATTCAGTGCGAGAATGGTTGACGAGGCGAATCTGACCCTGATATTTGCATTCAACAGCAATCTCAGCGGGGTGAGCGTTAATAATTATACGAGCGGTGCAGAATTTGTTAAGGCTGATCTGAAGGACACCATCTCCGGTTTCTGCTCACAAAATAAAAATGATTCGGATTGCGCAGGAGCTGCCGAAGAACCTCAGCCCCAAGAACAAAAACCACCCGATTTGACTCTTCTGATTGGGATTGCGGTGGTTATGCTCTTCGTTATAGTTTTGGCTGTTCTTCTAAGAAAGAAAAGTGGCTCTAGATAATCTTAGATACCTCTCGAATATTTTTTATTATGTAATCCGGTTTTGCTGGCAGAAGCCTTTCCAGAGAATGAGCTCCCCATGTTACTGCAGCAGTGCTCACTCCTGCATTCTTCCCAGCCTGCACATCCTCAACCATGTCCCCCACATAGAGCGCATCAGAATTCATCACACCCATCATCTTAAGGGCTTCATTCAGCCCTATAGGGTTTGGCTTGAACTCCCTCATTTCATCATCAGTTATAACTACTGTGAAATAGCCTGCTAGGTTATTCTTCTTCATTTCCTTCTTTATCCTTCCGCCAGTTCCGTTTGAGACAAGCCCGATCCTTATGCCTCTCCTATAAAGCTCTGCCAGCATCCCTTTGACTCCTGGGAAAAGATGGATCTCCTTCTCCATCTCATGAAATCTCTTCAGCCAGTGGTTGTCAACTTCATCCCATTTATTCTCGGGTATTCCATGCATTGCGTAGTATTTGTGGTAGTCCACTATGAAGGTTTTTCTGAAATATTTACAGGTAAGTTCTAAACCTGCGTATTTTTTGAAAAGCTCCTCGTATATCCTGAACGATGCATCTATTGAATCGTAGAGGGTCCCATCCCAGTCGAAAAGCACTGCCCTGAAATGCATAAGGAATTTAAGCACTTGCTATTATAAGATATTAGATGATGACGAAGGTGATCTCTGAGCTCCTAGGGCTGTGAAGATAGACGGACGAACTGATCCGAATCCGTGTGCCTGACCGACATGAAACGCTTGATGATTGTCGAGTTTTTTGGGCTTGAAACTCTTTAAGTGCTTACAGTAAGTTGCTATGCAGTGCTGATCTTAGTCTATTTTCCACGACCAAAAATTTCTTCGCGTTCTTCGCGGATTCCGAGCAACAGCAATTTGATGATGAATATGCCCAGCACGCCTCCTGCCAGCACTCCTAGATAATAAGGCTCGGGGCTTGTGAAGATGTGCTTATTTGGGGGAAAAATGGTGTTTCCCGGGTAGAAAGACCAGTGGATGTCGAAAATAAACACGGCCAGAGTGGCCAGAAATGCCCCTACAATGAAAAACACTGCGTCCGCGATAATTTCATGATGCGTCACTGGGGGGCGATGGCGGAAAAAGTGCCGGTGCAGGTGGCGCCGCAGATTCATGAGATGCTTACAGTTACCGGATATATAAGCTTTATCCACCCCCAGCGAGCAAAGCAAAGAGGTAAGAAGCGAAGTGTTTTTAATATGCCGAGTGGATAATATTTTAACAGGCAGACCGTAACTCTGCGGTGGTTGCTGTGGGATTGAGCAAAAAAGACATAGGAAGGAGAAAATCCAATCTGAAGACAAGGCTTGAGGAGCTGGAGAAAAAAGCAAAGATGGACCCTATGCTGAGAGATATAAAGCTCCACGATGAGATATCGCAGATAAAAAAGAAACTTGCGGAAATTGATTAAGGCAAAAGAGTTAAACCTGCAAAATATCCTTACGAGGTTGAGAGGTAAGTAGATGACAAAAAAGGAACATTTCAGCATGCGTGATGCAGAGATGATCGGCAGAGCGATTGGTATAGACTGGAAGAGAAGCAAGTTTGATGTCAAGGAGTTCTGGACGGGGCTTCACGTAGAGCTAGAGCATGGAAGGGTGAGTCCAGTAACGGATGTTACAAATGACGACCCGATCATGACGGGAAAGATAGCTCTGGCTCACCTCAATGAGTTTGCCGATTACTACAAAAGACTGGAGGAGATGGAGAAAGAGGCAGAGAAAGCACACAAGAAGAGATAGAATTTTAAGCAGGGTATACCAATCACCCTATAGGTGGTATTCATGGCGGATAAGAAGCCAATAGTTGAGAAAAAGGATGCAGGGATTGCTGCTCTCATAAGCGTAGTATGCATGCTTGTCCTAGGAGCACCTGCGGTAGGCTACTTCTATCTTGGTGATATGAAGAAAGGTATAGAATACCTCCTTATATCGTGGGTTATGTTCGGTCTGGTGTTGGGGGGCTATGTAGTCCTAGGCGCCTTCACTGGAGTTACATTGTGCTGCTTCCCTGTCTTCGTAGTACCGCTGATAGTTGACCTGCTAATAGTCTGGGATGTGTACCTCGAGGCAAAGGGAGAACCAACGAAGCTGCCGGTCATATAAAATAATCCGGATAGAGGTAACTTTCCAGGTGAAAAGCGTATATAATCTGTTCGATTTAATCCCTAACTGGAGGTGGTTACGCGGGAATTTTTCAGGAGTTTAATGAGTTTCTAAGGGAATACAAGGTAATGCCGCTGGCAATTGCAATCATAATGGGTCTTGCGATTACGGCAATGGTGCAGTCGCTTGTCAATGATATGGTAATGCCGGTAATCACCCCCTTCATACCTGGCGGGCAGTGGAAGGATGCAACACTTGCACTAGGTCCTATCGTGATCAGATGGGGCTCTTTCGTGAGCGCATTAATAAACTTCATAATAATTGCGGCAGTAGTCTTCGTGCTTGCCAAGATTGTGCTGAAAGAGCAGAAGGTAACGAAGAAGTGAGATTATATTTTTGCTCTGTTGAGCAGCAGTGAGTTGGTCACAACAGAAACTGAACTCAGAGCCATCGCGCCTCCGGCAATCATCGGGTTTAGGGTTATGCCGAAAGAGTACAGCACTCCTGCCGCTATAGGTATGCCCAATAAATTGTAAATCAGCGCCCAGAACATGTTCTGCTTTATCTTGCCCAGGGTTGCATTTGAGAGGTTGATTGCCCTCACAACATCCATGAGAGAGTTCCGCATCAGCACAATATCACCGGATTCCATTGCAACATCAGTTCCTGAGCTCATCACTATGCCTACATCAGCCAGAGCAAGCGCTGGAGCATCGTTTATTCCATCCCCCACCATTGCGACGTTTTTCCCCTTCTTTTTCAACTCCTCAACAAATCTTGATTTGTCTTCTGGGAGAACACCCGCAGAATAGTCATCAACCTTGATCTTCTTCGCGACAGCTCTGGCAACCCTCTCGTTATCTCCTGTAATCATGAATGTTTCAAGACCCATGTGCTTGAATATTGCAACTGCATCAGCCGAATCTGATTTTACCACATCAGAGACTGCCAAAGCTCCAAACTCCTCACCGTTTTTGAGCAGGACGACTGTTTTTCCTTCATTTTCAAGCTCGTGCAACTTGCTCTCAATCTTCCTGCCGACTTTGCCGAACCACTCGGGCCTTCCAAGCAGAATCTCCTTTCCTTTCACAACTCCTCTAACGCCCTTGCCCGTAACTGATTTGAATTTGGACACAGCGAAGATATTCAGCTCCTCCTGGCCAGCTCTTTCAACTATCGCATCTGCAAGGGGATGCTCAGAAGCCTTCTCAATGCTTGCGGCAAGGCTCAGCACCTCCCCTCT
>JAPLWT010000012.1 GCA_026396455.1 Microcaldota archaeon
TGTTGAGAGCTTCCTCGCCATGCTCTCACTTCATGTGGCCCGCTCTTCTAAGCCAGTCTGCTTGCAGCCTGGTATACCTCCAAACCAAATCCCCTTTCTTATCGCTTTCAACTACCCAGGGCTTGATGAGCACAACATCCCCGTCCTTCACCCATATCCTCCTCTTTATCTTGCCAGGAATCCTGCACATCCTCTCCTTTTCGTCTAGACAGTCGACCAGAAGTCTGCTTGCGCCCATCATGCTGATTACTACCCCCAGCACTTCTCCCTTCCTTGGCAATCTCAACCTTCCGATAACTTCCTGTTCTTCCTCTCCCATATCACGCCCTCACTGGAGACCGGGCTCCGCAAGCCTCACAAACCAAGGCTTTCGTTCCCCTCTCAACACCAATTATCTTAGTATCCGCCTTCTTGCACTCCTTGCATATGACGAATGAAGTAACATACTTCTTCAGCTTCTCGTTGAGCACCCGGTCATAGAATTTACCCTGCAGTATAAGCCCTGGCCCCTCCCTGCTCATGGGAATCGCAAGCTCCCTTGTGAGGTATTTCATAATCTCCTCGGGAGTTCTCCTAAGTTTTCCGGCAATCTCGTCGAAATTCTTTATTATAGTTTTGTTCCCCTGCACGAAGCTCTCGACAACGGGCATCTCAAACCTGGCCCCTCCGCTAGCCTTTTCAGGCAGGCAGGAATATGCCCTCTCCAAAAGTTTGTCGTATTCCATGGCAGCATCTCTTATGTAAATACGAATTTATAAAGCTCAGTGTAGCAGCAGCCTTGATAAGCCAAAGGAAAGCACTCCGAAGAAGCATAGGGGCGGCAGGGCAGGCAGGAAAACCTTATTCTTCGTGACATAGTAAAGCACTATGACGAGCCCTACTGTGGCACCGAACACAACTGCAAATGCGTCTATGACGCTGAAGTCAAACCTGTAAGCCGAAACCGCAAGCATGAGTGGCAGGGCAATATCCCCGCTCCCAAGCTCAACGGAAAACTCCTCCTCCTTCTTGTGCTCCTTAACATACCTCTTCTCCCTGCTGGAGATGGTGAAGGACAACTCCATCTTGCTCATCTCCTTCGCCATGTAAATCATGTGCTTCGTCACGAAAACGGAAACAAAATCGTAGAGAGAGGCGAAAACTATGAAAATGAGCGCAGGTATCATGTCGAATGAGAAGCCGAAAAGCGCCCCCGCAGCAGCGCTGGAGATTATTGCTGCCACATTCCTGAACTCCGGGCGCTTCACCTTTAAGAGAACAAGCAGAAGGGAAAGCACGACGGTTATCTCCATTGAATACGGCACTCCGAAGTATGTCAGGAAGATGAAGAAGACGATGGATGAAGTTCCAAATATCATGACAACCTCGAACAGCCTGAAGAGAGAATGAGACCATTTAAAGTACTTTATGACAAGCACAACTATCACTGCAACTAAGATTACATAAAGAATGAACAGAAATGAGTTTCCCGTATCGCCCGGCTGCTGGTTGGGGGTGACATTCAAATCGCCGTACACAGGGTTTCCGACAAGTTGGATTCCAACAAACAGTCCAATGAGCTGTGCAATGAGGAACATTGCAACTATTCTTGCTATGTGATTCATCACTCCACCTTTGGCCTCACGACTTTCACGTGCCCGTGCTTTGGCTCGTAAAGTTCCCCGGTCTTCCTCAGCATTTCCTCGATTATCCTTCTTGTTGTCATTTCATCCAATCCGTATTTCTTTGCCTCCTCGACAACTTTCTCCACTTCAACCAGGTCGTATTCCTTCTCAAGGTCCTTCACTATGTCAAGCACATTTCTTATCCTGTCTGCTTTTGATTTTGGCTGCCCTGTTGTTATTATATCTATATCAATTCTGCCCAGCCCCTTATCCATTGTTATAGACTTAAGCATGAAATCCATGAGCTTTATAGCCCTCTCTGCATCAGCCAGCTCCACTCTCCTGCTCAGCCTCGCCTTTGCGCTCGCCTCTGCCAGCCTCACCATTCCTTCAATATACCTCGGGGTTATCGGCACCGCCCCCTGGCTTGCCCCAATTCTTCTCAGTTCCACGTAATACTCCTTTATCTTCTCATTCGCCTCAGGAGTCAGAACAGGAGTCACCTTGGTTCTTGAGTACGCTATATATTTCCTCAGAAGCGTGGTATCGATGGGCGGCCTTATCTCCTCCTCCTCGCTTATGGTCTTCTCCACCCTCTTCCCGGCTGTTGTGTGCTGGTTTAGTATGAAATCCGCAAGCTTCCTGTCCTTCTCCTCATCAAGTACATCCTTTATTGGGAATATCAAATCAAACCTAGAGAGAATTGTTGGGGGAATGTCAAACTGCTCTGCAGGGTATCTTGTCGGGTCAAACCTGCCATACTTAGGGTTGGCTGCCGCAAGTATTGAAGTTTTCGCATTGAACCTTGCGACTATGCCTGCTTTTGCAACTGAGATTGTCTGACTTTCCATCGCCTCGTGCATTGCAGCTAATTCCTCATCCTTAATCTTGTCAAATTCATCTATGCCAGCCAGGCCTCCTGATGCAAGGACAAGCGCACCTGCCTTCAGAGTCCACCCTCCATCGCCAAGTTCGTCCTTCTCAGCACTCGCCGTAAGACCTGCGGATGTCACCGCCTTGCCGCTCACATATATGCTCTTTGGGGCAAGGTTTGTTATGTACTGCAGCATTCTCGTTTTGCTGACTCCTGGGTCACCTATGAGGAGCACATGTATGTCGCTCCTTATACGCCCTCCATCAGAGAGCATCTTGTTCGGAGTTCCCCCGAAAAGCTGGAGCGCAAGCGCCTCCTTCACCTCATCATGACCGTATATGGAAGGTGCTATCGAGCCCACTATCTTCTGGTATATGCTCGGATCTTTTGAGAGCGCCAGTATCTCCTCCTCATCCCCCCTATTGATATCCACTTCCTCAAACTCCTTCTCAACCCTCTTGAGGTGAACGGCATCAAGGAACTTCGAATATACTGTTCTTGAGGCCTGCCCCTTCGACTCGTTGAAAGGTCTTATCCTCAAAACGCCGGTTATCTCAACCCTCTGCCCCGGGCTGATCGTATTGACCAAGTCATCCTCCAGCCACACCTCAATATGGCTTGCGGGAGCGCCTCCCCTCGTCCTCTCAAGAGGCTCCTGAGCCTCGGCTTTCTGCAGGTTTACGAATCTAGACTCTTCCTCATCATGCTGCAGGCCTTTCCTCTTGCAGCTTGAGCATGCCTCGGGTATTACGGTATTTTTCTCAATAAGAATTTTCTCAATATGCTCGCAGTATGGGCATCTCAGCACCATCATTTTCACTTTCGGCCTTATCTCTGTCCTCTTGGTTATAAGGCAATCAATGCAGATGAGTTTTCCAACGTGATCCGCCCCTATGTCTTGAATCAGGGGTCTGCTCTGCTCTGGCAATTCGAAAAATCTGACATGGGGCTCGAATGGCACCTCGTACTGGGATGGCATGGCCATTCCCTTCAATGCCTCAATAGCGGCTTTAATGAATAAGTCAGGCTTGTTCAGCAAATTATCTGCAATTTTGCTGCTGTACTTGCCGAGCTGCGTATAGCCGACATCCAAGCTTCTTTTCTCTGGGTACCTGTCAAGAAGCTTCTCAACATCCTCCTTACAGAAAGTATCAAAAAACCTTTCGAACTCGTCCACTATGAGCGAGATATCCTCGGCCATTCACCTCTCCTCCTAAAAAGAGTATTGCTATTTTATACCGTAGTGCATAAATATCTTTTGCTGACCTATTCCTTATCCGAGTGGGTTTAAATAGGTAAGGAGAGGGTAACTTTCCAGCGGTGATTGAGATAAGAATAACAATAACTGCCGCATTGCCCTATGCGAACGGGCCGTTGCACCTAGGGCACATCCGGAGCACATATCTCCCAGCAGACATCTATGCCCGCTACCAGAGGCTTGCGGGAAATGATGCAGTTTATATCTGCGCAAGCGATGAGCACGGCACGCCCATCGTAGCTGCTGCCGAGAAGGAGAAGAAGACGCCTGCCGAATTCGCTGACTACTACCACGGGAGGGACAAGAGCGAATTTGAAAAGCTCGGCTTCAGCATGGACATATTCCACAGGACTTCATCAAAGGAAAATAAAGAAATGGCGCAGCACTTCTTCCTAAAGCTGAATGAGAAAGGCTTGATTTACGAGAAAGAGGTTGAGCAGGCTTACTGCGAGAAGTGCAAGCGCTTCCTGCCCGACAGGTTTGTCATAGGGAGATGCCCGCACTGCAATGCGGATGGGCAGTACAGTGATTACTGTGATGCTTGCGGAAAAGCTCTTGGCGCAGGGGAGCTTCTCGAGCCTAAATGTTCCTCCTGCGGCTCCAAGCCAGTAACGAAGAAGAGCAGGCATTACTTCCTCAAGCTCAGCCAGCTCTCCCCAAAACTTGAGGCTTGGCTGAAGGGAAACAAGGAGCTGCAGTCCGAAGTTGTCAACTACCTGCTGAACTGGATAAAGGAAGGACTGAAGGACTGGGACATCAGCAGGGATATGGAATGGGGCGTGCCAATACCTGGAGAGAAGGGCAAGGTCCTCTATGTATGGTTCGATGCTCCCATCGGATATGTGAGCTCAACGGTCGCATGGGCAAAGCTCAATGGAAGGAACTGGGAGGACTATTGGAAGAAGGATTCCCGAGTGGTGCACTTCATAGGAAAGGATATAGTCTACCACCATTACCTCTTCTGGCCTGCTATGCTGATGGAGGTTGGGGAGGGTTTCAAGCCTCCAGACGCAATTCCCACAAGAGGATACCTCAACCTTGAAGGAAGGAAATTCTCAAAGAGCAAGCAGTGGTTCGTTTCCCTGGAGGACTACCTCTCGGCATTCCCCCCGGATTACCTGCGCTATTACATCACAGCAATAACTCCCCATAGCGTGCAGGATGCGGATTTCTACTGGAGCGACTTCCAGGACAAGGTGAACAATGAGTTGATTGCGTGCATAGGCAACTTCGTGCATAGAACCCTTGTCCTGATAAACAAGTCCTGTTCCTCGCAAATACCGAAACCTGAGAAGCTGGATGGAAACGAGGAGAAGCTGCTCGGGCTGATAAGCGAGAAGAAAGAATCTATTGGGAAGAGGCTAGACTCTTTTGATTTCAAGGGAGGGCTTGAGGAGATAAGCTCCCTTGCCTCGGAATTCAACCGATACCTCAGTGAGAGGGAGCCTTGGAGGGAGAAGGACAAGCAGAAGCTTGGAAACTGCCTCTATGTCTGCTCCCGCGCGGTCACCGCTCTGGCTGTGCTGCTCTCACCCTACCTGCCGTTCTCCTCAGAGAAACTCCTGAGCATGCTGGAAATCAATGAGAAAATCACATGGGAGCATGCTGACAAGGAGCTTCTGGCACCCGGGAAAAAGATAGCTGCGGCAAAGCCCCTGTTTGAGAAGGTGAGCGATGAAAGCATAAAAGAGCAGGAAGAGAGGCTGAAGAAATGAAGATAATTGGGCTTATAGGCGGCATGAGCTGGGAATCTTCAGCGGAGTATTATAAGCTCCTAAATGAATTTACAAGAGAAAAATTGGGTGGCTGGCACTCTTCCAGATGCCTGATGTACAGTCTTGATTTTGCTGAGATAGAAAAATTACAGCATGAAAACGAGTGGGCAAAGTTGACTCTAATCATGATTGATGCTGCCAAGAAGCTGGAAGCTGGCGGTGCGGAGTGCATACTTATCTGCACCAACACTATGCACAAAATGGCGGAAGAAGTCCAAAAAGCAGTTTCAATTCCCTTAATTCACATAGCAGATGCAACTGGAGAGGAAATCAAGTCTATGGGGTTAAAGAAAGTGGGTTTATTGGGAACAAAATTTACCCTGGAGGAGGATTTCTACAAAGGACGCTTGTCAAAAAAATTCGGGTTGGAAGTCATCATCCCAAGTGAGCGGGATAGGCAAATTATTCACAATATAATATACGATGAACTTTGCCTGGGAAAGATTAATCAGATTTCAAAAGAAAAATTAAAAAATATAATAGCTAAATTAGAAAGAGAAGGTGCTCAGGGAATTGTTCTCGGATGCACAGAAATCCCGCTTTTAATAAAGCAAGATGATTTAAAATTGCCGATATTTGACACCGCAAAAATCCATGTGAAAGCGGGAGTAGAATTCGCATTGAAGCAATAATAAGGGGCATTTGATGATCATGTCAAAGATAAAATGGCTCGTGAAAAACTCAATGGTATCTTTCTAAGCAAGTTTAATATATCATTAACCTCCCAATTCTAAGAGCTTCTGAGGGCCCGTAACTCAGCTTGGCCAGAGTACCTGTCTTTTAAACTCACACGAGGAAACCAGGGAGTCGTGGGTTCAAATCCCGCCGGGCCCGCTGAGAACCCAAAAGTGATAAAATGAAGATTGAGGAAAAGTTTGAGGGCGTATTCTTCATAAGTGGCAGGCTTGCAACTAGGAAGTGCTGCTGCTGGCGTTACCCCTAGCTTCATCTCGGATATCGTAGGTAAGAAAGGCGTGGTTTACTGCATTGAATTCGCCCCGAGAAGCATGAGGGACCTGCTTTATGTCTGCGAGAAAAGGAGCAACATGCTGCCAGTGCTTGCGGATGCCCGGAAGACCGAGGAATATGCAAAAGAAGTCAGGAAGGTTGATGTGGTATACGAGGATGTCGCCCAGCCAGACCAGGAGGGCATAATGATAGGCAATGCAAGGCAGTTCCTCAGGAAAGGAGGCTATGCGATGCTTGCAATAAAGTCGCAGAGCGTGGATGTAACAAAGAAACCTAGCGAGGTTTATGAGCGCATGCTTGAGAAGCTAAGAAAGCATTTCGAGATTCTTGAGCAATACGAGCTCTCCCCGTTTGACAAGGACCATCTTTTCGTTTTGATGAGGTACAGAGGTTAGATATTTTAAGCAGATGCTACAAAATTCATGGTGAGCTTATGGCTAAAAAAGAAACTGCTTTGAAGGATGACGGAATTAAGAGAAAGATACAGGACTTTGCAGCGAGAACTCTTACCGTTGGCCTGCATACCTCAGTAAGCGACATAGCCAACAAGATAGTGAAGGATATTGGGATTATGGATGAGAAATGGAGCAGGTACACAACCATCGAGATCTATAACGGGATAAACAAGGATTTCTACAAGGTAGTTCCAAAAAAAGACAGAGTCGTATTCCTGCCGCACTGCTTGAGAAACATAAAGGAATGCAAGATGCCGGTGGATGAGGATGGATACCACTGCCTGAAATGCGACAAGTGCATAATTGGGGATATAGTCAAGGAATGCGAGAAGAACGGAATGAAGTATTTCATAGTTGGAGGAGGCTCGCAGGTATACAATATAGTACAGAGGCACAAGCCAAAAGCATTTCTTGGCGTTGCATGCTTCAACGAGCTTCAGATGGCGATAGAGAAGCTTGGAGGAGGCTCACGCTTCCCTGGGCAGGGAGTTATGCTGAAGAAGGATGGATGCGTGAATACTGAAGTTGATCTGGCTGAAGTTTTCGAAAAAATGAACATGTAGCTACCTGCACTCAGGCAGTTCGGGGTGTGCGTAGCATATTGCTGCTTCTGCATACGCCACTTCTGCTTTGTACATGCAATCAACTGTGACCACGGGTGCGCCCACAGCATACAGCTGCTTGGTCTCCACAATCGAGTAGGTTTCCGCAAGTGTCTTATCCCTGTTCAGGTCAATGTAGTAGCTGCCCATGCACTCGTCTAGTGCGGTGATGTTGAGGGAGGTTGAGTTAACGCATTGGCTAAGTTCGTCGGGACTCAGAGGAACCTCCTCATGCTTCATGTATGCATCTATCGCGCATCCCTTGAATTCCTCAAGCTTGCCCTGCGCCCTGGAGCAGAGAAGGTAGCCCGCAGCCTTTGTTACATTCTCAAGCCCGTATTTTGGAGCAAGGTCGTAGGAATGTGTTAGTACTATCTTATACTCAAAATCCACGCTGCTATTGAACTTCTGCCTGAGCTCATCAATCTTCTTCTCGGCTGCTATGCAGGGTGGGCAGTATAAATCGAAGAATACAAATGCCCTTATCCTGTCCTGGGAGCAATTGAGCTTACCATTCAACCTTACCACCCCTTTCGTTACAATCTCATCACTGCTCAGCGCAATAGGGTTGGGCCCTTCAACAAAGATGTTCTCGAGCGTGAGGTTTGAGTCGTAGACCCGTATCATGACATTCTTAGCACTGCCGCTCTTGTTCATCAAAACTACTTCCTCCCAAAGACCTTTCTCATCTCTGAAATACGGGGTGGTGGGGTTAGCATACGGAAGGTCGCTGTAGCTGTCCATAACCCTTGCCATGAATTTTTTCACTTCAGAAATATTATGTTTTGGAGTAGGGGTGACAATAGTAAAATTAGTGATGTTGTACTGCGGCTCTACTGCGGGTCTGCTCACAATTATGTACGCCAGGGCAGCAATTACAATTATTGCCAGGACTAAAAGAACGGTGGCATACGGGAACTTAGTGGCCTTTTTTTCCTTCATAGAAACACCTCATATGTCATATTTTTTTAACAGAAAGTCTCTTGAGCATGCGCTTACCCCCTGATCGCTTGTGGGGTAGCATACGTACTGCAAGTCTATCTGGTTGGGGAACTCATTCTTCAGAGCATCCAGGAAATCTCTCTGCGCCGCGCAGATTGGGCACAATGGACTGTGGAATGCGTATACGAGTGTTTTGCTTCCAGAAGTGCACTTGTCAAATGGCAAGGTGCTGAAACCGCGTGCGGTACTGCCGAATTTGCTGCAGAAGGCAGGGTCCGAAGTTGCATCACATAAGGCTTTGCCTATGTTGTTCATCTCAGTTCCTTCAGGCACATCTCTCCTCTCCTCACTAAGCGCAAATGAGCCCGTGAGCATGTACTTGCAGTCTATCACCAGTACGGGGCTCTGCGTTATTCCATACTTGCTTACCAGTGGGCTGAGCTCCCACTTATCCGCCGTAATGTTTGGCTGGGCAGCGTGCGTGTTTGGGTTTATGTCTGCCATGCTTGTGCCTGCTTTCATGCCCCAGAATAAGTAGTAGAATGAGAGCACCAGTGCTGCTATGATGAATATGCTCAAAACTGCCGCAACCCTTCTTGAGACAAGCGGCTTGTCCTCTTCCTTCATGCTATCCCATTTGTTATGAACAGTTATTAAAAGTGACATGCTCCACCTATGAATAGGTGCGGGCTTCCTGCTTCACAGACGTTGCCAATGCAACATCTCTCTCCTTCTGCAAGGAATTGCAGGCGTTACTTCCCCCTTGCCCAGGGGTAGCTCTTATAAGTATGTTTCGTGCAGCATTCAAGTCTCTGTCTATAGTTAGTCCACAGTTGGGGCAGGTATATGTCCTGTCCCACAGAGTCGTATTCCTG
>JAPLWT010000026.1 GCA_026396455.1 Microcaldota archaeon
GAAACATCCGAAAGCAAGAACTTTTCTCATCTGATCACCCTATGGATAAACCCTGTTGATCGTCCTCGGGAACGGCACTGCATCTCTGATATGATCTAGGTTGAGAACCCACTTGAGCAACCTCTCTATGCCCAGCCCAAAACCAGAATGCGGGACGGAGCCATATTTCCTCAAATCAACATACCACTGGTAGCTTTTCACATCAAGCTTCTCCTCCTTTATCCTTTTCATGAGTTCATCGTACTCCCAGATTCTCTCAGAGCCCCCGACAAGCTCTCCATGACCATTCGGGGCTTGCATATCTGCATTCAAAACAGTTTTGGGATTCTCGGGGTTGACTTTCATGTAGAACGCCCTGCCTTCCTTGGGATAGTTGTATATGAACATCGGTTTTTCCAAGCCTGTCGTGAGAATTTCCTCATCCTCTGCGCCAAAGTCATCTCCCCACTTCTTCTTGACCTCTTTCTTCACAAGGAAATCGATTGCATCCTCATATCTCATTCTTTTGAAGGGAGGAGAAACCTTTGCAAGCGTTTCCGGCTTCACCTTGAAGAATTCCAGCAAATCCGCATGGTTCTTAGCGAGCTTCTGGCATGCATAGGAGACGAGCTCCTCCTGGAGCTTCATGTTATCCTCATTGTGGTAGAATGCCTCCTCTGCCTCGAGATGCCAGTACTCGGCAAGGTGCTTCACGGTTCTGCTTCTCTCAGCTCTGAAAGAGGGAGCAAGCACGAATATCTTTTCAAGCGCGGTTATGAACACCTCGTTGTACAGCTGAGCACTTTGTGAAAGGTACGCAGTGTCATCGAAATACTTGAACTCAAAAAGAGTTGAGCCACCCTCGCAGCCTGCCTGCGTTATTATTGGCGGTGCAACCTCCCAGAAACCCTGGGAGAAGAAGTATTCCCTGAGGTAGTTAACAAGATATTGCCTCACTTTCATTATGTTTGTGAGCTTCTGAGAGCGCAGCCAGAGATGCCTCAGATCAAGCAGCAGCTCAGTGCTCTGGTGCTCTGTTATTGGGAAAGGCTCTGAAAAGCTTATTACAGAGAATTTGGTAACCTGCAGTTCGTATCCTCCAGGTGCTCTCTTGTCCTCCTTCACAACTCCTTTTGCTGTAACTGCCGATTCTATGAGGGCTTTGTCAGCATCATGGTATGCCTTTTCAGGGACATTCTCCTTCTTAATCGCAACCTGCATTGTTCCGGTTGAATCTCTCAGAACAAGGAACTGCACTCCGCCGCTTGACCTCTTCCTGTAAATCCATCCTCTAACAGAGACGTCCCTGCCGACATATTTCCCTGAGAGTATTTTTCCTATCTGGGTGAACTCAGTCATGCAAATCACCTATCTCATTAATTACCAATCCGACTGCCTCCTCAAGCTTCTCAGCTTTTCCAGCTCCACTTACGAAATATTCCTTCCCGCCCCATCTTCCTTCCGTAACCTTGAATGCCTTTTCCGCTATTGAATTCAGGTTAACATTCATTTTCTGGTTCTTTGCTATGAGGAGGAAACCCTTCTCCCCCTTGTTTCCGAATATAACTAATGTGTTATCCTCTTTTATTAATTCCCCTGCCTTGTCCATAAGCTTTTTGGCATCCATGCCAGAGAAGATTTTTGAGTATATCCTAATTCCGCCTTTTTCAGCGGGTTCCAGCTTGCTGAGAAGCGCCTCGTTCAACTCCTTGAGCTGCTCCGAAAGCGTGAGGTTCTC
>JAPLWT010000031.1 GCA_026396455.1 Microcaldota archaeon
CGCATGCTCAGACAGCAGGCTGAAAAAGACTGGCGCAGCTAATTCAATTTTTCTTGTTTTGCTGGCAGGAAGCAAACCCGATTCATTGACAGAGGTTTTCTCAAGCGAAGAAGTGCAGGCGATTGGGGAGGGTAAACTGAATGAGGGAATACTGGGCAAATCTGCCGGGGATTTTGGCGGGATGGTTGTTAATGCAGGCGCGGTGGCAAAGCCCGAGCTTGCAAAGGGAGTTGACGTGATTGTTATCGGGCACGATGCGTGCGGAGCCCACAAGCTCGGCGAGCACGCTGAGGAGATTCTCGGCTGGCTGCGCGAGAGGGGCTATGACCTTAGCAAGCTGGGTGTTAATGAAAAGGATTTCATGAGCATACCCGAGTCGGACCAGCACGTAAAGGAGCAGGTCCAGAAGCTTGTAGATACAGATCAGAACAGGCGTGTGGTAGGAGTTGTTGTCAATTTTGGGACAGGTACTGCAAGGGTCGTTGTAGCCCACAAGGTGAAAATGCCCAGTCAGATAGAAATCCCAAACCAAAAGATTCAGGGCGAGCTTCTCAAATCCCAAGCGCCTAAAGGAATTGTGATTGGAAGTACGAATGTGGACTTGCAAAAGGCGGTCGGAGCCGGGCTTGGCGAGTATTTTGCAGTTACTGATGACAAGTCTCTGAATTCAAAAATCTCTTTGATATACGCAGTTGCCCACTTGAACAAGGGCAACAACATAAAGGAAGTTGTATTCGTTGCGAGGAAGGAGGGTGAGGCGAACGAGCTCATGGAGAGCTGGAGGGCTAACCCGCTCTTCGCGGATTTGGAGAAGTCCGGTGTAAAGTTTCTGGCAAAAGTTGCTGCTGGAAGCTGAATCTGGTTGCAGCGCGCGCTGATTCTTAACCTGGAAAGTTACCCCTCCCCAACCTTTATAAATGAGACAAGCCCCTCTCTAATCGGCGACCATATGCCTATAGAAGAAGAAATTGTTCATTGGTGGAAGGACGATAAAGGCGAGAACCACAGGAATGCCCTGAGAATAGAGTGCGAGAGCCCGCAGATGTCGAACGGATTTCCAAGGGATGGGCTCATAACCCTGAGGATAATGAACGCGGTGAGCGCCCAGGCAATAAAACTCTCCCCTGATGAGGCTCTGAGAATAAGTACTCAGCTGCTGACAATCGCAAAGGAGCTCATCAACGATAAGAGGGCCCTGTGGAAGAGCTTTGAGGAGTAGTCCAGTTGCTCTCATCCTCAAGCTTCTCGAGAAATTCAAGCATAAACCTATGCCTCTCCTCGGCCATTCTCCTACCGCTTTCAGTATTCATTGTATCTTTTAGCTTAAGGAGCTTCTCGTCAAAATGCTTCACTGCATCTTTCAGGACTTTCCTGTGCTCACCGCTCCAGAGGAAGCAGCGGGCGATTCCCACAGCGCCAATTGCATCCAGCCTGTCCGCATCCTGCAGTATCTTCGCCTCCAAGCTCATGGCTTCCCCGCCCCTGCTGAACCTGTGAGTCCTCACGCACTCCAAAACGTTGTCCCTTTTCTTCTGGGGGAAGTCGGTCATGCCCAGCAGGCTTTCGGCTATCTCCAAGCTCTTTTTCTCATGCCCCTCCCCATCAAGGGAATAGCCGACATCGTGCAACAGGGCAGCTGCCTTCACAACATCCTCGTCTGCCTTCTCCTCCCTTGCCAGGTGTATCGCAATCGAGCAGACCCTCTTGGCGTGCTCAAAGTCGTGAGTGGGGTCTTTCATCAGCTCGCTTGCAATCTTTTCAAAAGTCTCCTGCCATCCCATAATCTTCTTATAAACATTCAGCAATTTATAAGTAGTCGGTGGTGTTGCGAGAGATATAGCAGTAAATTAATCCGCTAGAGAAGCTTCAAATCCTTTGTGAATTTATCCACTTCCTCATCCTTCCATGGGCCGACAACCAGACAGGTGACAGTTCCGGGGGCAATCTGTGTGAAGCCAGCATCTTTTATTATCACGCAGGGGATCTCCCTCTTTATCTTTTCATACAGTTCGAAAAGCTCCCTCTCACTTTCAACTTTCACAACTATCTTCTTCTCCCCCTCTCTCTCCCACTCTTCAACAATTTCAGGCTCCTTCTCCTTGACAAGCCTATAGCCTGCCAGCGAGGCGTGGGAGACGTGCGCAGCAAGCTTCCCCTTCCCGAGCTTCAAATCGTTCCTTACAACTATGACCTGCTTCATTTCAATCTGCTTTATAAATTCACTATTGAATTAAATAAATATATGCACGACAGACTTGCAGAGCTGATAGACAACATAAAAGCTCTTGAGGAGAAGCGCTCTGAGCTCGCCCAAAAAATCAGGGAGGAGAACAGGGAAGTATACCCCGAGGCGCTTGAGAAGAACCTCATACACAAGGTTGAGCCCTTGGAGCTGAACTGCAGGGTTGCCGCAGTTGATGGCGGTCTTGCTGCGCAGGAGTTCCACGGATTCGACCTTGTGCTGACCAGAGCTGTCTCCGTAATATTCGACTACAAGAACTCCAAAAGGGCATCGCACATCTACTACCCCTCAAGGATTCCGGATGCCGAGCCTGATGCCCTGACTGCACTGGACTCCCACGAGTTCACCTGGCACAAATCGCTCATAAGGCTCAGAAAAGAAATTGAAGTTGCCTGTGAAAGTGTCGAGAAGCACAAACCCGATTACATCCTGCTTGATGGCTCGATAGTGCCGCAGATTTCAGACAAGCCTTCGGAGGATTCTCCGGTGAGGCCCCTCTACAACAAACTTCTGGAAGATTACAAAAGGCTCTACTCCACATGCAAGGAGAAGGAATGCCAGCTCATAGGGGTTATAAAGGACAGCAGGGGCAAGAGGTTCATAGAGATTATCGAGAAGACCCTGCCAGCCCATCAGAAAGGCGTTCTTGCGACATCCCACGACACCTCCTTCCTGCATTTCCTCCTCAATGCCGGCGAGAGGACTTTCGAGTTCCACTACTCCAATGCCGAGAAAGAGCATCATGTCCTGAAGGATTTGGGCGAGTGGAGCCCTTTCATCCATGCGTTCTATATAAAACCGGTCAAGGATGACAGGCCCCTCAGGGTGGAATTCCTCAAAACACATAGGGATGCAGGTGAGGTATCATCTTTAATATACTCCCTCTCCACAATAAACCAGAAATACGCCTATCCGGCAATACTGATTGAGGCAGACATGAGGGCTGCAATGGACCGGAGTGAGCTGGAGAGGGCGTGCAGGAATCTGTTGCTCAGGGCAGGAAGGAGAATCTCTTTCCTCCCTCTGAGAAGGGATAGCAGGTCATTCAGATGATGATATGAAGTGTTCCAAGCATAAGGAGAATGACGCTGTTGCAATGTGCGATACGTGCAACCTATTCTACTGCGGGAACTGCGCTCTATCTTCAAATGGTCGCTGCCCCATATGCGGCAAGGCACTTATCTCCCCAGAAGCAGTACTCGTGGGCATGGGCCCTGAGGATATGTACCAGCGTCAGGGTGCACCCAGTCTATACAAAGCAGTAAGTTCGCTATACCTGGAGCCAGTGAGGACGATAAGGAGGCTGATGCAAAACGCATCCCTTTTTACCGGAGCCATAAACATCACCATTGTCTACGTAATAATAACATTGCTTAGACTCGCAACGATACTCGCTTTGCAGGTTTTCATAGTACCAGCGGCATCCGGGGGTGCAGGCCTGCAGAGTTTATCCGCGGGGCTATCGCAGCTTTTGTCAACCTCCTTCATAGTTAGTTTCCTTGTATCCACCTTCTTGGGGTACGGGGTATTCGTCATTTCCTGGTTAGCGCTGTCACTCATCCTGTTTGCGCCTGCCAAACTGCTCGGAGGAAAAAGCGCTTTTGCCCAGCAAGCCTGCCTGCTTCCCTATGCAATGCTCGCGGTGCTGCCAATTGTTGTTTTTTCATTAGCGTCGATAATACTGCCCTACGGCATCGGAGTCCCACTTGCGTTTTTGGGCAATGCCGTAGCCCTTGTATACGCACTGTTGCTCACGATTCTAATAATCAAAGAGATCAACGAGTTTGGCAAATTTACAACAGCAGTCTCGTTCTTCATCTCCTTCTCTATTACGGTAGCGCTCTCTGTAATGCTTTTGTCCATCATCTTCATAGACACTATAATAACTATAGTTGGAAAGTTACTCCCTCTAAGCATTTAAATACCCAAATTACCAAAGTGATTCGATGGAACTCGGCACAGTAATATCCACCCTTGAAGGTCCTTCAACGACGGACTTCTCATTCGTTGTGAGCAACAACAAGGTGAGGAAGGGGCATTTCGTGCAATCCGAGACAGAGGAGGGGCTGCTTATAGGCGCGGTGACTGACATAACCCGCGCCAACAGGTATTTCGAGAGGGCGGAGAGCATTGCGGAGTACGAGAGGGGAGGGGAGTCCCTCTCAAAGAATTTTCCTACAACAGACTGGGAGTACGTAGTGGCAAATGTGCGGGTTCTCGGGGTTTACAGCGAGGGGCATCTTCTCAGGAGCACATTCCCTGCAGCGCCGGGAGCCAAAGTGAGCATAGCGGACGAGAAGCTTCTCAAGGGAATACTCGGGTTTGATGAAAACGGAATGCTGCTCGGCCAGCTGGAGAACCACAAGCTTGATGTGAAGGTGAGCCTCAACAGGCTCTTGCAGAAGCATTTCGCAATTCTTGCCATGAGCGGCGCAGGAAAATCATACCTGACAAGCATTCTAATCGAGGAGTTGCTTGAGAGGAAGCCCGAGCAGGGCAGGGTTGCCGTTGTGGTCGTTGATGTTCACGGGGAATACACGGGCTTCAAGAGCTCACCCGAATACAGCTCCAAGACAACAATCTTTGAGGGCAGGAAAATACGCATAGGTTTGGGCAAGGTATCCCCGCAGATACTGGGGGAGTTCCTTCCCGAGCTGAGCTCTGCGCAGAAGAGGGATATAGACAGCGTGCTGCTGGCGCTGAGGCAGGAGAAGAAGAGCAAGAACGAGCTTTTCGATTTGGACGATCTGATTGAAAAGGTTGGGAGCAGCGGCATGAAGGAGACAACAAAGGCACCTCTGCTTGCAACACTCTCATCACTGAAAGCTCTCAGGATATTCTCAAAGAGCGACAACCCAAGCGTTTATGAGCTCGCCCAGCCCGGCCGGCTTTCCGTGGTTGACCTGAGCAATATAGACAACATGAGGAAGAAGCAGCTTCTGGTCGCATACTTTGCAAGGAAGCTCTTCACCGCTAGGAAGAAGAGCAGGATACCGCCGTTCATACTGCTCATAGAGGAGTCACACAACTTTGCAAAGGAGAAGGCATCCAAGCAGGATATGCTCTCCAAGAGCATAGTGGAGAAGATAGCCAGAGAGGGGAGGAAGTTCGGCGCATCCATAGGGCTCATAAGCCAGAGGCCTGTGCAGCTTAGCACCACTGCCCTGTCGCAGGCGAATACCCATATAATAATGAGGGTGACCAACCCCTATGATATAAAGCACATAGGAGAAGGGTGCGAGGCCCTTGATGAATCGATGCTGAAAAGCATAAGCACTTTGAGGGTCGGGGAGGCCCTCTTAATAGGGGAGGCCGTGAACTTCCCTGTTTTCGTGAAGATAAGGAGCAGGAAGTCAAAGAAATCAACAAAAGGGGAGGAGATAGACGTTCTTGCAAGGAAGTTCGAGGAGCTGAGGGAAAAGAAGAAGGCTGATGTTGAAGCATTCATATGAGGTGTTCGAATGAACGAGCTTAGGAAAGATTGCCTGCTTGACAGATGGGTGATTATTGCTGAGAACAGGGGGAAGAGGCCTGTTGATTTCATACAGAAGCAGTGCGAGGCAAAGGAAGGGGTATGCGCGTTCTGCCCTGGGAATGAGCATCTCACTCCAAAAGAGATTTTAAGCATAAAGGGGCCGCATGGCTGGACTGTGAGGGGCTTTGAGAATATGTATCCAGCGACTTCGCTGGAGTTTCCTCAGGCCTTTGGCAGGCACGAGGTCATAGTTGAGATGAACCAGCACAACAAAAACCTTCAGGATCTTCCAGTAGGCGCCATAAGAGAAGTCATAGACATGTACTGCAGCAGGATAGATGATATAAGCAAGATAGACGGGATAGCGTATGTGCTCATCTTCAAAAATCATGGCGAGGAGGCAGGAACATCCATTCCGCACGAGCACAGCCAGCTGATAGCCCTCCAAAGAATTCCAACCCTTGTGGAGGAAGAGCTGACTGCCTACAAGAAGTATTTCAATAAGACTGAGAGATGCATATTCTGCGATATAATAACAATGGAAATGGAGTCCGACAGGAAAATTTTCGAGAACGACGGTTTCGCATGCTTCGCCCCATTTGCGTCAAGATTCCCGTTCGAGTCCTGGCTGCTCCCAAAGAGGCACGTTGCAAGCATAACCCAGCTCACCAATGACGAGAAGAACTCTCTTGCCGATGGGCTGAAAACAATTCTCGGAAAGCTTGACAAACTTCTGAAAAATCCGCCATATAACTACTACCTGCACATAGCTCCGTCCGGGGAGGACTTCCACTTCCACATCGAGATATGCCCTAGAGTCACAAAGCTTGCGGGCTTTGAGCTGGGGAGCGGTATAATAATCAACACCATGCCACCTGAAAAAGCAGCCAGCGAATTAAAATCACTTACGCTTTGACCTTCTCTTTCCAACCTTGTAAGTGACGTTCGCGAGCTTCGCCCCGAACTTTCTTATCCCGATGCTATATGCGCTTCTCGGCTTGTGCCTCAGCACTGCCCTTCCGTACTCGGAAGACTTTATCACGTTGTTGTCATAGGGCAGGCTGCATAGGAGGGGCGTTCCCAGCCACTCCTTTGCTATTCTCCTCACTCTCTTCTCATTCTTCCTAACCTTGTTCAGCACAGTTCCGAAAATCTCAACCCCGTTCTTGTCAGCAATCATCTTAGTCTTCAGCGTGTTGGAGAATGAAGTCACCTCTGGGGTTGTTACGAGTATCACCCTGTCTGCTATCCTGAGGGTTTCGAGGGTGTTGGCTCCAAGGGTGCCTGGCGCATCCACCAGGACTATGTCTGCAGCCTTGCTTAGCTGCGTGCGCACTCCCCACAAATTCTGCGGCGATATTGCCTCTATGTCATCCGCAGAGAGGCTTGATGCTATCATCTTCACTCCCGCGGGATGGGTGAAAACAAGATCGTCAAAACTGACTCCATCAGAGAACACATCCTGTATTGAGCGCTCTGGGAACGGAGGACCGAGGATGCAGGAAAGATCGCCGTTGCTAAGGTTGCCGTCAACTATGAGGGTGTCCACCCCGAAGTCGCTCAGGCAGAGTCCTAGGTTCGCAACAAAGCTGCTCTTCCCGACCCCGCCCTTTCCCGATGCAACGGTTATAATCAAATTCTCACCTTATCCTCTTCTTGAGCTCCTTCTCCAAAAATTCCCTCTTCCCTCTCAACCCAAGATCGTCAAAGCTAACTGCTTGCTCGCCCTCATTGCTTCCCACAGCTTTTTGGCTGAGGGCAGTTCTCTCAGCCTCCAGCATTGCAACAACCTTTTCGGGATGAATTGTAATACTCTGTTCCTTTATTCGTGACATCAGGCTCTCAAGTTCTGTTATGCTCCAGTTACCGCCACTGTTGCGCACGAATTCAGAGAGTAATCCCGAGTTTTTCAGCAGTTCGATTTGCGCATTTTCAATATTTTCCTCCATTTTACGTCACCAACTGTCGCCAAACTTACCTAGTATTCATTGGAAGGGCAGTATTTAAAACATTTGCGCTTTCCACCCGCGTTGGCTCGTTGTCCTTCTTGTCCCTCCACAGGCGGTATATCATTGCGCTTGCGGCATCCTTGAGGCTGTCATCATGGGTGATAACAAAAACTTGTTCCACTATTTTCGGGATGTATTCATTCAAAACTCTCCCAAGTGCCCTCATCCCCTCATCATCCAAGTTGTGGGTCGGTTCATCCAGTATCAACCAGCTGAGATTTGGCACGAGCACCATTGCGAACGCCATCCTCATGGCAATGCTGGCGCTGGATCTCTCCCCTCCGCTTGCAATTCCGTCTACGCTCACCCAGTTCCCACCCGTCTTGAGCTGGAGCTCATAATCATCCTCGCTTGCATTCAACCTCACATCCTGGTAATCCCTGTACGGGTATATCGTAGTCCACATCTCCCTCATTGCGGAATTTATTGCACCGATTAGTTCTGCCCTCAGTTCTGCCTGCGTCTCCATCACGGAATTCTGGAATACCGTCAAGTTCTCGTATAAAGCGCCATACCTCTTGATCTCTTCCTCGACTTTCTCGTACTTCTCCCTCTCGCTCTTTTTTTCCTTGATGAGCTCCTCAACCCTTCTCATCTCATTCCTTATGCCATCCACTCTCTCCACCAGTCCCCTCTCCTCAACGCTCAACTCCCTTACCTCAACCCTCTTGGCATCCAAGGCTGCTCTGTCAAACTTCACCTCCTTCAATTTCTTTGCAACCTCCGCACCCTCCTCCTTGAGCTTCTCTATGTGCATTCTCGATTTTTTGATTTCAAGAGAAGATTTCAGCGTTTCCCTTTCAGCCTCGAAACCCTTGACCTTCTCCGCAATCTCCCTGAGTTTCTCCTCAGTTTCACGCAGTGAAGAATTGGATTTCTCCAGCTCGGCCGTGCCCCTGAGCTTCTTTAGCCTCTCGTTTATCGAGTCGAGGACCTTCACCTTCCCGGCAATTTCATCCAGCAATTTCTCTTTCTCAACAGCGCCCTTTTCAAGACCCTCTATCTTCTCAAGCTCTGCCTTCTTCTCATCCTTTCTCTTCCCCAGCAGTTCTCCTCTCTTCTCCTCCCCAAGAGGAGTCTCGCATACCGGGCATTTGGTTAGCTCCTTGCCCAGCTCTCCAATAATCTCGTCTAGCTCGGAGACTCTGCGCTTTGAGCATTCAATCTCCCCTCTCGCCTCATTCAATTCCTTCTCCTGCCCCCTCCTTTCATTCTCCAGCTCGCTGGAACTTTTCCCAAACTCTGCAGCCTTTTTCTCCAGCATGCTTCTCTCAATAATCTCCTCGTCAATTGCCCTGATCCTCTCATGCGCAGAGCCGACTTCCTTCGTATAATTGCCAACGAGTTCCTTTCCATCCGCCAGTTTGTTCTCAAGTTTCGCAAGCTCATCCTCGCTCGCTTTCTCTATGTCCGCAGGTGGTATCCCTCCAATCTTGCCTGCAACCTCTTTCTCCAAGTTCTCTACGGTGCGTTCTATTGCACCTTTTCTCTCGCTAAACTCCATATAAAATTTCTCAACCGTAATCATCCTGGAAAGGACCTGCTCCGCATCCTTTCTCTTTGTGCCGGCTTCCTTTGCCTTGGTGAGCAATGCCGATGCTTCCCCGTCAAGTTTTTTCAACTCACCTGCAACAAGCTCCTCATCCTTCCTGAGTTTCTCGATATCCGCGCTCCCGAGAAGTGCCGCCTTATCCTCCCTCATCCCCTTTATCCTATTCAGCACGGTGCTTATGTTGCTCCTCATCACTTCGAATTTGCTTATCCCGAGCAGCTCGTCAATCTCCTTCTTCCTCTCCCCCTTCCCAAGCATCAGGAAGTAATCCATCCTGTTCTGCTCAGAATACACTGCCCTTGTAAACAGCTCATAATCTATCTTGAGAAGCCTCTCAATCTCCTCAGTCACCCTCTGCGGCTGAGGCCCTTGGACCAGCTTTCCCTCCCTGCTCACCCTTGCCTCGGAACTGCCTTCGCTGCTTATCTTCCTCTCAACCTCATACCTGCTGCCCTCCCAGGTGAGCTCAACCTTCACCCATGCCTCATCCTTCTTCACGGGCCTGTCCATTATTATCTCAGAAAGCTTGATGCGCTTGTGCTGCAGTGCAGGGAAACTTCCGAAAAGAGCGAAGCATAATGCGTCGAGCACAGTGCTCTTGCCGCTTCCCATCGGCCCCACAAGTATGTTGGTTCCCTTGCCGAACTTGAAGTGGGTATCCTCATGCGATTTCCAGTTATGCAAGGAGATGCTCTCTATCACATATTTATTTTATATGCACTACTAAAATACGTTATGTTCGTTGCCGATGAGATGTTGAAGAAACTTGCCAGGTGGCTCAGGCTTCTTGGCGTTGAGACCCTCTATCCCGATTCCATAGACGATGACGAGATAATAAAATTCACAAAGAAGCACGATAAGATTCTTCTCACAATGGATTCTGAGCTCTGCAGGAGGGCAAGGAAGCAGGGCCTGAGCGTCTTCCTCGTGCCGAGAAAGAGCACGGAGGAGCAACTGGTGCTTCTCATAAAAAGATTCAAATTGGATGTTTCCGATGCTCCTTCAAAGGTGCTGTGCCCGCTGTGCAACGGCATGCTGAAGGAAGCTGGAAAGAAGGATGTGAAAAGCAAGGTTCTGCCAGAGGTGCTCTCCAAGCACGAGGAATTCTGGATGTGCAAGAAGTGCAAGAAAGTCTTCTGGGAGGGCTCTCACTGGGAGAGAATAAAGCGGAATCTTGAAAAAGTGAAGAGCATGGCTGAAGACTAGATGAGGGTGACTTCCTCTACCTGCACCTCGCTGACCCCTGCTATCTTCTTAAGCTTCTCCTCTATATCGCTTCCTCCGCTGGAGTCCTTAACGATAATAGTCACCTTCAATGCCTTCATGCCGAAAGCCACTTCCTCCTCATCGAGTTTGTAAGGCTTTATCTCCTTCTGAATCGAATTCTTGACCTTCTCAAGTGCTTCAGGGCTTTCTGGAAATACTTTCGCAGTTACTGCAACGCTTCCCATTCAAAAACCTCCTACGGTCCCACTTTTCCGCACTTGCCGCACCTGTACGTATTGGTGGTCTCCCTGCAGTGCGGGCACCTTACTATGGCCCTTTCCCCGCAATGAGGGCAGGGAAACTCAGCATATATCCTTGCCTGCTTTCCGCATGAGCTGCAAATTTTCAGAATATACATCACCTTTAATTTGTTTTGCAGGGTAAAATATAATAACCCTATTCTAAGTGCCCCCATAGTCTAGCCTGGATAAAACACTGGCTTGCGGAGCCGGAGTCCGGGGTCCGAATCCCCGTGGGGGCGTTATACCCTACGTTTATATTTCTGGTTTTCGAATACCCCCATTGCTCAACGGGGTCTTAGAATCCGATTTATCTGAAATCTTGGGTGAAATAATATTTTCTCTTTTATCACAGATTGCGTATCCTGTATAACTATTTTCGAAGGATATGATTTTGAAAAGACCCATTTTAGTGTATACGCACTCACCATACGGAGCGAACTTGCAACAACAAAAAAGTTTTCTTTATCGTTATATACCAGGAAATCAGGTCTGCCCTTGCTATCCAAATCCGCCATAAATTGTTTCTTACTGACTCCAAAATTTCTTAGAAATTGGCACCTAAGTATATAACCCATGTTGTTAATCCTCGCATATGTCGGGTTGTCTACCACCTGATAACCGTGCTGTGTATAGTAGCTTTTAATGAATTTTTTAGCATCACCACCCGGACCTTTACATTTTTTGCAAAGTTCCTCCATGCATAACTCTTTGTTTTCCTTTGTTTCGTATGCGCCAGTTTTGACATTGAAGAAATGAAGCTTCATGGATAGACCTCCACAATCTTTGAAAGCTCTTCAGCATCAACCCTCAGCCTGTGCTCCCTCATTATATCCTGGATAAGGGCTTTACCAACTTTCCCGCTTTTTCTTTTCTCCTTAACAATCTGTTTCAATTCCACAGGACTCATCTTCTCGAGTTTGAGCTTTTCCACAGCGCTTGAGATGCTCTCGCCAGCGTTTTTTGAGATATACCTCAAAATCTCAGGAATTGCAGCCTTTACAAACTTTCCGCACTTGTACTCGATGAAAAGCTCCATGAGCTTGTTCTCATTCAGCTTCTCAACAGGAACGCCCTCCCTCCTTAGGCTGACAAGGGTCTCCTCCAGAGTAGTTGCAACAAACTTCGGCTCAACCTTCAGCTCTCCGACAACTTTTTCAAAGAGCGGATAATTCTCTGAAAGCATTATCTTCTCAGCAAGCTCCTCATTCAGGACTTTGAGCAGCTTCTTCTTCCTCTCCTCTGGCATTTCGGACAGCCTTCCCCTAATTTCCTCAATGAATTCCTCGCTTATGCCAATTGGCGGAACGTCAGTTTCTGGATAAAGCCTTGCGCTGCCCGGCATAGGCCTCATGTACGCAGTTCCTCCATCAGCCAAAACCCTCCTCACCTCATTCTGAGGTCCTTCAAAAGCCTGCAGAGTCCTCTCATAGACTCCCTCAAGCGCCCTCTCGCAGGTTTTTCCATCACCCGCAACAAGCACGAAAGCATCCTGCGCACCTGCACCAATCTTCTCCCTCAGCCTGCTCAATTCCTCCCCGGTTATGGGGTATTTCTCAAGCTTCTCGTCGCTGTGGATTATACCTCCAACTCCCGCCTTGGCGACTGCATAATCGCTGAATTCAGTTCCCAGCCTTCTGTTCTCATAGAGCTCCTCCCCAAGCAGCCCGGCAAACTTCTCCAGCTTCATTGCAAGCACGCATTCCTTCCTCAGCAGCTTTGAAGCAGAATTCTTAAAAATTTCGGTAACTTCCACCATGGCAGGCTTCCCGAACTTTTTCTTGCCAAACCTCTTTTCAAGTTCGCCCTTTATTTTGACGAGTTTCTCCTGCCTCCTTACTTCTTTGTCAACTATCGTTTCTATCAGGCCAAGCTCCTGGGCGCCCTTCACCTCAACTCTGGCACCTTCAGGAACCGAGATGTTTATATCCTGCCTTATTGTCCCTATGCCTCTCTGCACTTTTCCTGTTGCCCTCAGAATCATGCCGAGCTTCTCTGCAACCTCTCTTGCGTGCTTTGCATCCTTGATGTCGGGGGAAGTTGCTATCTCAACTAGGGGAATTCCCAGCCTGTCAAGCCTGTAAGTTATCTCCCCGGCTTTCTCGCCGACTATGCCCGAGCTTTCCTCCTCAAGGCATACCGCCTGTATGCCAACCCTTCCTTTGCTTGTCTCTATGAAACCTCCCAGCCCGATTATGGAAGTCCTCTGAAATCCGGAAGTGTTGCTGCCGTCTATCACGGTCTTTCTCATCACTTCAACTTCATCAACAACTTTTGAATTGAGGAGCAGGCATACCTCAACTGCAATTTCAAGCGCCTCACCATTCATGCTGTGCGGGGGTTCCTCATCCAACTCGACAAGGCAGGTGCTTTGAGGGAATATCTGGTAGCGGTATTTCCTGCCGCGGGAATACTCGTGCAATGCGGCCAAATCAACATCGCCGAGCTCTCCAGCAACTGCCCTCTGCATCCTCTCAACAGTTGCAATAGGCTTCTCCTCACTTGGCTGTGCAGAACAGCCGCAGAAAAGCTTTTTTTCTGTTGCAAGCCTCTGGTGAATTTCAATGCCGCACTTCATTCCAACACCGGAGTCCTCTCATTGAGCTCTCCAGCAACATTCGTCAGCATCATCTTCTTGATTTCCTCCAAATCCTTGCTGTGGGCCAATACATGCATCAGCTTTACATAGGCAACTTCGGGGAGCATATCACCACAGAACATGGCACCTGCCTCAAACTCCTTTCGGAGGTTCGCGTAGACGAAATCATGAACCCTGCCAAATAGGCACTGCGAAGTTATGCAGACAGGTATCCCTGCTTTCGTTGCTTCCCTTATCCTCGATATTACGGAATGCCCCTCTATTGTTGGGACATGCCCCAAGCCTGTTCCCTCAATCACGAATCCCTTGAACTTCTTACCAATGTAGAAGTCAAATATCCCCGGCTCCATTCCGGGGTAGGTCTTAATCAACGCCACTTTCTCCTCAAGCTTGTCATCAAGGGAGACCTCGCCATCGCATCGCTTTCTGTAATTGCCATTAGTCATCTCAATCCTGCCGTCAGGGAATATTTTGGCAAGAGGCTCATCATTCACGCTCTTGAATGCATCCCTTTTTGAAGTATGCAATTTTCTGACCTTCGTCCCCCTGTGCGCATAGCAGAAATCATCGTTCGAGGAGCCGTGCATGACAAGCGATACCTCGGCAACATCACCCTTCGATGCGAAATTGGCCGAACAAATCATGTTTATGAAAGAGTCGCTTGAGCCCCTGTCGCTGGACCTCTGGGATCCTGTGAAAACAACGGGCTTGTTCAAATCCCTGAGCATGAAGCTCAGCGCTGCACTTGAGAAATGCATCGTATCCGTCCCGTGGGTCACAATAACGCCTTTTGTATCTGTCTTCAACTCCTTGTATACCGCTCTGGCCATCTCCTTCCAGTGTTCGGGAGTCATATTCTCGCTCATAATCTCAAAAAGAAATTTTGAATCGATGTTAAATTCTCCCAACTCCGGAACCGTTTTAACGATATCAGATGTTCTGTATGACGCATCCACCCCTCCAGTCGCATAATCAACTCTCGAGGCAACAGTCCCGCCGGTGCTTATTATTGAAATGAGCGGCTTTCCGGCAATGCGCTTCGTTTTCTCTTCACTGCTCTTGAAGCCTATGCCCTTGTGGCCTTGAAGCTTCTCAAGCTCACTCCCCTTGAATTTCAATCCCAACGAATAACCATTCGAAAGTTTTATCACGATTGCATCTGGATCGCCCAGCTCCTGCTTCGGCATGAGGATTCCTTCGTGGACCTGGTCCCCTCTCTTGACTCTCACGCTATCCCCTATTTCAACTCCCAGATCCTTCAACTTCTTTTGAATTTCCTTGGAATACATAACACCACCATGCACTACCTCTCTACTTCTTGCAATTTAATCCTTTTGATACGTAGGGACCATCTCTCTTATACCCCAGCTTGAGGTAGTACTCCTTTGCGCCAATACCGCTTATCACGGCAAGCTTCCTGCAGTCGAATTCCTCCTCTGCTATCCTCTCGGCTTCCTCAAGAAGCCTGCTGCCGAACCCCCTGTGCTGGAATTCTCTCACCCTCTTCCCACCGACAGGCAGCATCTCCCCGTAAACATGGAGCTCCCTTACGCCACCTGCATCCTTCAGCTCCTTTCTATGCGCTTCCCCAGAGGGTATCCTCAACCTAAGAAAACCTACAAGCGCATCGTGCCTCATCTCGTCAAAGCTCAGGAAAATCTCCTTCCCTCCAGAGGCATCATAGTCAATCCTATTCAGTTTCACACTCTTCAAATTCGGTTTTATCCCATCTTTCGAAATTCTGTATCCTATCTCCCTGCAGCGTATGCACTGGCATTTCCTCCCGTCTTCTATGAGCTTCTGCTCAATCATCTGCCTCAGATTGCTCTTCTTAACTCCATCCGCAATTAGATACGAAGGTATGTCCCTCTGCACCCTCATCACCCGTGCATATCTGGGCACAAACTTCATAGCATCCGCAATAACTTCAGCTGCTTCCTCGGCGGAATAGGGCTTGAATTCACCCTTCCTCCACAAATCATACAGCTTCGTTCCCTCCATGACAAGGCAGGGGTATATCTTCAGCATGTCCGGCCTGAACCTTTCATCCCCAAAAAGGGTTCTGAAACTCCCAACATCCTCATCCTTGTCGGCAAAAAGGCCGGGCATCATGTGATATAAAACTTTGAGAAGCGAATCCTTGCACACTCTGGTGGCTTCAACAACCTCTTTCACTCCGTGCCCCCTGTTCACTTTCTTGTAAACCTTATCATCAAGGGTCTGCACGCCAAGCTCAATTCTCGTGGCTCCATAGCGGAGCAGCTCATCAACTTCCTTCTCACTAGCCCAGTCAGGCCTCGTCTCTATGGTCAGACCAACGACTCTCCTTTGCGCTCTCTCATTTGCATGCTGGGCTTCCTCAAGGTCTTCTGACTCAAATCCATTCATCGCATCAAAACATCTCTTGATAAACCACTCCTGGTACTCCCGGGGCATGGAATTGAAGGTTCCGCCCATCACTATCAGCTCGCACTTGCTCACCCGATGCCCAATCTCCTCCAGCTGTCTTACCCTCGAATCCACCTGTCTGGACGGATCATAATCATTCTGTATAGCTCTCATTGCAGCAGGCTCCCTTCCCGTGTAGCTCTTTGGGGCGTTCTCCCCTCTCGGGCAGTAGATGCACTTCCCAGGGCATTCCCCCTTGGTCATGACAGCTATGACATTGACTCCGGAGATAGTCCTCATTGGCCTTATCCTCAGCAGTTCAACTATCCTCCCAGACCTCTTTCCCGCAGGTATCTCTCCGAGTATACTGGAATTCTTCACAACCCCGGCAATTCCATGCCTCTCGCTTGCCCTTACTTTCGCCTCCCACAGCTCAACCCTGTTTTTTATTTTCCCTTGGAGAACAAGCCCTGCAACCTCTCTGCTAGCCATTTGAGTGCTCTCGCTACTTCTTTTATTTTTCAAAATACGTTTTTCCATCGACTCTACCTAAAGCAGAAGTTTTGAGAAGAAAGCTATGAGCGAATATATGGGGCTCTCTATAAGCGGGGATATAAGCAGCCCATGGCCGGTTGCCTTGTAATCAGAAACTAGGGATGGCTCTGCTACCAGCACGATCTTCAGTCCCTTGCTTATCTGGTCGCTGGAGAGCGAGGTAACGTTCAGGGTCATCTCTATCTTATTCTCCTCCTCGCTCACAACTTCATAAGTGACGGTTTTCCTGGCCGGTGATGTGACATCAATTGCATGCGGGACAAGGACCTCCTTCTTGAAAGTCCATGCAGGAACGCCACTCGAGGTTATCCTGAATGTATCGCTGGCAGCCCCTGCGTTCTCTATGTCCACATAGTATATTGCAGGCTGCCCCACTCCAGCTTCAACTTCATAGGGACTAACATCTATGCTGAAAACTTCCTTGCTTACCGTAACCTTAACATTTATCGTGAGATTGCCAAGACCGTCATAGTTGCCTTCATCAATTGCTTTCGCCTTGAAAGTATACTCCCCATCAGCTGCATCAGCAGCTATCCTTATCTTTGCCTTCATGGGAGTCTCCTGCCAAAGGCTGTCCTCTGCAATCCAGCCCGGAGGCACATCCTCAATTGCCAGCTTGTCCCATCCCACGTAGTTTATCTTCTCGCCAGCGGCATCTATGGTTGCCCTTTCTGCAACCAGATACACAGTCTGCCCTGGGCCTGCAGTACCTATAAAAATAGTGTCATTGTCGAGCCACCCCTCGTAAGGGACGGGCTCCTTGACATTGAGGTATGCAGCATTCGCTGCCACCATAAGAATGAAAAGCACAAATACTGGTCCTCTCATGATAACCACGGAAATATCTCAACAGCTTAATAAAAATCTATCTCTTTTCGAGAAGTTTTTTCATGAGTGCTTTCACCTTATCCCTAGCATCCTCCTTTTCCCCAGCGTTGACAACCATATAATCCGAGAATGCAAAAGAATCAGCAACCCCCCAGCCCAGCTCCTTCTCATCAGCCCATACGAACTCCTCCCAACTCTTTGGGTCCTCCGGTAGGCTTCTCTTCATCACCCGGTCGAACCTCATCTTCTGGGGGGCGAACATGCCTATGAGAACGAAACTGTCCCCGAATGCCTCCTTGAATCTCTTGAGTTCCTCGTAACCTCTTATGCCATTCACCACAATAGCCCTGCCCCCCGTATCCTTTACCCTCTTTATGGTCATCTTGGCAACGATGTCATAACCCTCCTTCTTCCTAAGCTCGTCAGCGAACTCCCTTAAACTTCTGTTGGTTACCTCAATTCCCCTCTCCTTCATCATCTCGATAACTATGCTCCTCATCTCTATTGAGCCGACCCCGAGCTCCTTGGCGACTTCGTTAACTATGCTCTTGCCGGCAGCTCTCATCCCGGCAACCCCGATCACAATCATAAAACTCTTATATCTAGCTTTCATTTAAAATACATATGCGAGTTTTCATTGCAATCGAGACAAGCGCTGAGTTGAGGGAAAAGATGGCAGAGTTGCAGAAGCAGCTCGCTATTGACGGGGTGAAGCTTGTTGAGAAGGAGAACCTGCACCTCACACTGCATTTCCTGGGAGAGATAGATGAGCCTATGAAGGAAAGAGTGATGCAGGCAATGAACAGAATAAACTGCAAGAAGTTCGAGATGAGCTGCGGCGGAGTCGGGGCATTCCCGAGTAACAATTACATACGCGTCGTCTGGGTGGCCGCAGAGGCTCCTGGGCTTAAAGAAATCCATGAACAGCTCGGAGGAGAGCTTTCAAAGCTTGGTTTCAAGAAAGAGGATTTCTCCCCGCATATAACTCTCGCAAGAGTCAAATTCCTGAAGGATAAAACCAAGCTGGCGGAATTCCTGGAGGAGAATGCCGAAACTGAAATCGGAGACTGCATTGTTGATGGAGTTATCCTCAAGAAAAGCACGCTGACTCCCAAAGGGCCGATCTACGAGAATGTTTACGAGAAGAAGCTTCCCTGATTATTTTCTCCCGAAAGTCAGATACACAGTATGCATCAGCCCCATGTTCTCCGGCCTCATTCCTGTTTCCCTCACAAGAATCTCGCGCGTGATGCATTCCATCGTGAATACTTCAGAAAACTTATTCTTTTCCAGCTCTCTGACAAAGTCCCTCACCTGCTCCATGTTCGGGAGGAAGCCCACGACATAGCCGCCTTCTTTCAATGCTTTCTTAGCATGCTTCACAACCTTCTCGGAATCAGCAAAGTCAAGCGTCACTAGGTCCAAATCCCTCTCGCTTATCCCCCTGAAGATATCCTTCCTTTTTATTTTCACATTCCTCAATCCGCTTGCCTTGATGTTCCTCTCGGCAAGCTTCGCGAATTCCTCCCTCCTCTCGTAGGTGACAACACTCTTTGCAATATTGCCGAGAGCTATTGCAAGAAACCCGCTTCCCGTCCCTGCATCGACTACAACACTCTTCTTCCCAATCCCAGTGAATGCCGCAACCATGCCGAAGTCTTTTGGCAGCACAACCTGCGGGCCTCTTTTCAAATTCCGCATTATCGGAGGAAACCTCAAACAACCACCACTATTTTAATTTAAAGGGGATAATTTATATTGCTTGCAGAGGTGCTTCTCATGACATGCGTTGTGATAGTGGGTACCCAATGGGGTGATGAGGGTAAAGGAAAGGCTGTGGACTATTTTGCTGGCAAAGCGGACATAGTTGTGAGATTCAGCGGAGGCAACAATGCCGGTCATACTGTCGTTGTGAAGGGAAAGAAATACGCATTTCACCTCATGCCTTGCGGGGCAGTGAGGGGGAAACAGCTTATCATAGGCAATGGAGTTGTGGTTGACCCAAAAGTTCTTTTGGAAGAGATTGAACTTCTCAAAAAAGATGGCATCACTCCCAAACTGTCAATAAGCGAGCGCGCCCATGTCATATTCCCATACCATAGAACCCTGGATGAGGCTGAGGAACAGTTCAAGGGAAAGATGAAGGCGGGGACAACAAAGAGGGGGATAGGCCCGTGCTACGAGGACAAGGCAGGAAGATTCGGACTCAGGATGTGCGATATTGTCAATAAAGAGATGCTCAAGGAGAAAATCGAACACCTGTTCAAGCTCAAAGAGAAGCAGATTCAGGTATACGGGGGCAAGTTTGATTTCACAAAAGAGCAACTCATAGAAGAATACACTGCCTATGGGGCAAAGCTAAAGAGCTGTGTCGGGGATGTCAACCTTTCCTTGAACAAGGCGATAGACGAGGGAAAAAAGGTTCTGTTTGAAGGAACACAGGGAACTATGCTTGACATAGACCATGGTATGTATCCTGTTGGAACTTCCTGCAACGTAATTGCAGGTGCCGCATGCACTGGGGCTGGCGTAGGCCCGACAAAAATAGATACTGTGGTGGGACTTGCAAAGGCATATGTCTCCAGAGTTGGTGAAGGGCCCTTACCAACAGAACTTCTGGATGAGACTGGTGAGTACCTGAGGAAGAAGGGAGCAGAGTTCGGAGTAACGACTGGAAGACCAAGGAGAGTTGGGTGGCTGGACATGCCTGCCCTGAAGTATGCATGCAGGGTGAATGGCATAAACTGGCTTGCAATAACAAAGCTTGATGTTCTCGCAGGGCTTGAGAAAGTGAAAATCTGCACTGCCTACACAATTGACAAGAAAGTTCTCGAGGATGTTCCTCCCTCATGCGAGCTTCTCTCGCAATGCAAGCCTGTCTACAAGGAGATGAAAGGATGGAAAGGATTTGCAGATGGAGAAGCGGAGGGAGTCGCCAAGAAGGGCTTTGATGAATTGCCAAAAGAACTGAAGGAGTATGTTGCCGAGGTTTCAAGGCTGTCAGGCACCTCACCATGCTTGATTTCCATAGGGCCAGGGAGAGAGGAGACTATAATTTTAAAGGATGTCTTCGGAAAATAAACTGCATGCCCCAGTAGCTCAGTGGTAGAGCGTTTGCATGGTAAGCAAAAGGCCGCGAGTTCAATCCTCGCCTGGGGCTTTCCCCGCATATTTTATAAACTTACCCTCGCAAATCTGCTTTGGTGAAACAATGAGGGAACTAATAATTGTTGCCAAGGATAAAGTAGGTCTTCTGGCCCATATATCAAAAATTCTGGGGGACAACAGCATAAACATAGATTCTGTTTCAGTTGAGACCGTCGGCAAGGATGCCATGGTTCATCTGGTTGCATCCAGGGAGAAGGAAGCAATGAAGCTGCTGGAGGAGGCAGGCTTCAAGGTGATGGGTTCCGACGTGATACTCCTGAAGATCGATGACAGGCCAGGTGAGCTTGCAAAGGTTGCGCTGACTCTTGCAGAGTCCGGCGTGAACATAAGGAGCGTCCTCTTCATGAGGAAGGAGAATAACAAAGGTCTGTTTGCAGTGAAAGTCACGAAACCTGAAAAGGCTGTTGAGATACTGAAGGATTACCTGTAGCTGAGAGGATGGTTGATAAGCGCTCAGTTGAAATTTCTGTGCTTGCGCATGCCAGCATACTCGTTGGATTCATCTTCCGTTATTCTTTCATTTTTCCTCTCCTTATCTGGAAGACCCTCAAGCATTCAAAATATTCAGAGCAACAGGCAAGACAGGCAACATACTACCAGGTAGCTGCACTGCTCCTCATCATGGGCATTTCATTCGGTGCAGAGTTCATGATTTTGCCCAACGAATCTTCTAACGGCATAGTGCAGAGAGTTGATGCAGCCTTTATACAGCAACTGGAACTTGTTGTCTACTCCCTGCTATCGCTCTATGCGTTATACGGGGCATACAGGTGCAGCAGAGGGAAGGAATTCAGATACCTGCTAATCGGAAAACTTTAATTCCTGCCCTGCTTTTTCTGAATGCAATAATCAAGATTTATCCCGAATCCGTGGGCAAGCTTATAAAGGGCAAAATCCCTAATTCATGCGGAGATTCCGAGAATCTCCCGACGGAGGTTATACCGTAAGGTATTTAAATACGGGAGTGTATAATCTTCCTTCGCCGTGCGGATGCTGTAGACTCCGGCGTAAATGGAGCGCGAATTTCTACTTCGTGCTGTGAAATATACCCTTTTTCTACAGTACGTAATCTCGATGGAAATCCAAGTTAGTTTGGATTTGACTCGGGCTTCAAGAACAGGATAAGTGAGCGATAGTGGTGTTTTTTCGCCTATACTTGCGGAAGAAAGTGTGCTTAAACTCCAGTTGATCCTGCTGGAGGGTACTGCTATCAGAATCCGACTAAGCCATGCAAGTCTACCCCTTCTGCTAGGAGGGGTGGCATACGGCTGAGTAGCGAGTAGTCAATCTGCCCTAAGGAGGGGGATAACCTCGGGAAACTGAGGCTAATACCACATAGGTTATGGATGCTGGAAGGCTTCATAGCCCAAACAGCGTGGTGAAATGCAATCATGTCTGCCTTAGGATGAGACTGCTTCCGATTAGGTAGTTGGTGGGGTAAAGGCCCACCAAGCCGATAATCGGTGGGGGCAATGGGAGTTGGCGCCCCCAGAGGAGCACTGAGACAAGGGCTCCAGTCCTACGGGATGCAGCAGGCGCGAAACCTTCGCAATGCGCGAAAGCGTGACGAGGGGATTCTGAGTGATGCTCCACGCGAGCATCTTTTCGTAAGCTTAAGGAGCTTGCGGAATAAGAGCTGGGCAAGACCGGTGACAGCCGCCGCGGTAACACCGGCAGCTTAAGTGGTATCCACGAATATTGGGCTTAAAGAGTCCGTAGCTGGCCCGCTAAGTTCTCTGTGAAATCTTCGGGCTCAACTCGAAGGAGTGCAGAGAATACTGACGGGCTTGGGAGCGGGGGAGGCCAAGAGTACTCATGGGGTAGGGGTAAAATCCGTTAATCCTATGAGGACTCCCAGTGGCGAAGGCGCTTGGCCAAAACGCGTCCGACAGTGAGGGACGAAGGCTAGGAGAACGAATCGGATTAGATACCCGAGTAGCCCTAGCAGTAAATTATGCAGACTGTGGTGTTGCCATAGCTTAGAGCTGTGGCAGTGCCGTAGCGTAAGTGTTAAGTCTGCCGCCTGGGGAGTACGGCCGCAAGGTTGAAACTTAAAGGAATTGGCGGGGGAGCACCACAAGGGGTGGATGCTGCGGTTCAATTGGATTCAACGCCGGGAATATTACCGGGAGCGACGGCAGAATGAAGGTCAGACTAAAGATCTTACCTAACAAGCCGAGAGGTGGTGCATGGCCATCGTCAGCTCGTGCTGTGAAGTGTCCGGTTAAGTCCGGTAAATCATATGAGTGCACCCATTCGGAGTGATAACATGAAAATAAAAAACACTCCCCAACTCGCATACCTCATTGGTCTGTGGAAGGGGAGGAGAATTTCAAAGGGAATTGGAATAAGGGGCAGCGGAGAGATAAGGGAGATTTTCCTCAAGGAGTGTATGAAGGCTCTAAAAATTCCTCCAGAGAAAATGCAACTTGGTGAGGATGAAGTTTTCTTCTACCACTCGGTGTACAGGAAATATTTCGAGGAGACTGAGAAAAATCAGGTGGATTTGTTCAGGAAGAGGAACAACTACTCTGCATCGTACCTGGCAGGAATGTTCGATTCCTGCGGGGGTATAGAGAAGGATACGCCATATCTTGCGCATGCCTCATACCAGGACCAGATGCTCATGGAGCTTCTGGGCTTCCGAACAAGATTCAAGAAAGGGAAGCTGGTGATACTGACTCCCAGAGAGTTCATAGCTTTTGTAAAGGATTTCCTTAAGCACTCCGACATCAAGAAAAAAACAGCACTCATATGGTCCGGAAACGAGCGAGACCATCACTGACAGTTGCGACTCATCTCTCCGGAGATGAAGCACTCTGTCGGGACTGCTTGTGTTAAACAAGAGGAGGGAGATGGCGACGGTAGGTCAGTATGCCCTGAATCTCCCGGGCTACACGTGGCATACAATGGTCGAGACAATGGGTTGCCACTCCGAAAGGAGGAGCTAATCCCCAAACTCGGCCTAAGTTCGGATTGAGGGCTGAAACTCGCCCTCATGAAGCTGGAATCCCTAGTAATCGCTTGTCAACATCGAGCGGTGAATACGTCCCCGCTCCTTGCACACACCGCCCGTCAAGTCACTCAAGTGAAGTTTTAGTGAGGCGGAATCCTCAGGATTTTGTCGAACTAATTCGTCATGAGAGGGGCTAAGTCGTAACAAGGTATCCGTAGGGGAACCTGCGGATAGATCACCTCCTTAAAATTGTTCTATGATATGAGAACCAGAAAGTGAGTGCAAGGTAAGCGAACACCATATGCTCACTCCAAATGTTCTTGAAAGCCCTTCGGGCTCGTAGCTCAGTGGTAGAGCGCCTCCTTTGCGAGGAGGAGGCCGCGAGTTCAAAAGCAGCTTCACTGAGTTGCTGAACATCTCGCCGAGTCCATTCTGCACGCATATGCAATTCAGGAAATTTTCCTGAATGAAGTGGCTGATATTAATGAGGCCGTGATTGGAATAAAGACCATAGTTCTCTGGCAACAACGAGTGCAGTGAGATGCCATTCAGGGGATGGCTTGGCTCAGGTAGCGATGAAGGCCGTGGCAAGCTGCGATAAGCCCAGGGTAGGCGCAGGCAGCCTTTGAACCTGGGATTGCCGAATTATTCGCCTCCAAAAGAGGTGAAGGGATACGCGGAGAATTGAAACATCTTAGTACCCGCAGGAAAAGAAACCAATTGGGATGGGGTTAGTAAAGGCGATTGAAAGCCCCACAGAGGCAATTCGAATCCTTCAGGGCAACTTGAAGGAGATGTGATGCATTCCATTCCCCTTCTATCTAGTTGAAGTGCGCTGGAAAGCGCCGCCAAAGAGAGTGAAAGCCTCGTAAGCGAAACGTGGAAGGTGAGGGGATGCGCCGAGTAGCGTCCATCGAGTATTGGGCGCGAATATGGGAGCAACAACTTCCAACTCTAAATATAACCTGAGACCGATAGCGTAGAGTAGCGCGAGCGAAAGCTGAAAAGTACCCCTAACGGGGAGTCAAAAGACCTGAAACTGAATGGCTACAGAGGGTACAGTCCGAAAGGAATGCGGCTTCCTTGAAGCGATATGTAGAAATATATAAAGCGAAAGGGAGCTTAACAGGATTGTATCGTTCTTCTTGAAACAAGAGCCAAGGAGTTGCTTGAAGTGGTGAGCCGAAAGGCTAAGCGAAAGCGAGACTGCGCGACACCGCAAGGTGCGAGGCAGGTGGTACGAAAGTGCCATAAATCACTTCCTGCAAACCCGAAGCCAATGTGATCTACACACGGGCAGGGCGAAGCCAATCCTCCGATTGGTGGAGGCCCGCAACCGATGCTAGTATATCTGCTCGGGTGACCTGCGTGTAGGGGTGATAGTCCTATCGAACTTGGCGATATCGGGTCCCCCCCGAAGTATCCTTAGGATAGCCTCATCTGAGGTAGATTGTGAGGTAGAGCACTGATTAGACAGAACGGAGCCGAAAGGCTCCGCTGTTTTCTCAAACTCCGAATTCACAACCACCGTAGAAGATGGGAGTCGGGCATACTGGGTAAGCTAGTGTGCCGGGACGGGAACGACCGAGACCGAGGTTAAGGCCCCTAAATTCTGACTAAGTGCTAATCACAAAGGAGTCCCCACTCTTAAACAGCTGGAAGGTAGGCTCAGAAGCAGCCATCCTTTAAACAACGCGTAACAGCGGACCAGTCGAGAGTGCAGGCTCCGAAGATTACCGGGGCTAAGTCAGGTGCCGAGACCCCGGAGGATGCCACAAGCATCATCTGGTAGGGGGGTGTTCTGGTAGGGTAGAAGTTGGGGTGTGAATTCCAATGGACCTGTCAGAAACAAATATCTTGGTGTTAGTAACAGCATATCCAGGTGAGAATCCTGGGCGCCGGATAGCACACGGTTTTCTTAACAATGTTCGTCAGTTAAGAGTAAGCCGATCCTAAGCTCTCAGCTAATTACTCGGGAGCAAAAGGGAAACTGGTTAAGATTCCAGTGCCTCGTGGGTAGACGTGGTGACACAAAGGCCAGCTTCAGACGCTTGGGGATAGGCGGAGTGAGCGAGAGCTCATTTAACCTCTGCAAGGCTGCAGAGACTCGTTATGAGGAGAAGCAGCCTAACGCTGGGAAGGCCATCGCAAGGTGGTTCCGTTGATTCCTTGAGCCCGTGAAAATGGAGCTGGCAGCGATCCCATGAGATCGTACCTAGAACTAGTACAGGTGCTGCTGGCAGAACAAGCCAAGGCGTGTCAGGAGAACTCAGGTAAGGGAACTCGGCAATTCAGTGGCGTAACTTAGGGATAAGCCATGCCTGCAATTGTGGCGCAAGCTGCATTCGCAGGTCGCAGTAACAAGGGGACGTCGACTGTATATCAAAAACACAGCTCCCTGCAAAGTCGAAAGGCTTAGTATAGGGGGCGATGCCTGCTCACTACTGGTACGTCAAACTCCGGTACAACGGAGCAAAGCGCCGGCAAAGAGCGGGGGTAACTCTGACCCTCTTAAGGTAGCGTAATACCTCGCCGCTTAATTGGTGGCTTGCATGAATGGCATAACGAGCGTCCCGCTGTCCCTACCTGGGACCTGGTGAACTCACTACTCGGTGAAGATGCCGAGGACTTCTAGGGGGAAACGAAGACCCCGTGGAGCTTTACTATAGTCTGTCGTTGGGATACGGTGGTTGTTGCACAGCGTAAGTGGGAGCGTCGAAACATCCCTCGCGGGGGGTGCGAATGCGAAAGTGAAACACCACTCTACAGTTGCTGTGTTCCTAACCCGAAAGGGAACATCGGCAGATGGATAGTTTGGCTGGGGCGGTACGCCCTCGATAAGGAAACAAGGGCGCCCAATGCTCTGCTTAGGCGGGTCAGAAATCCGCTGATAAGGGTTAAAGACAAATGCAGGGCTGACTGAATTCTTAAAAGCGTGGAATTCAGACTCGAAAGAGGGGCTTAACGAACCTTGGAATCCCTTTTGCTGAGGGTCCAAGCTGACAAACAAGCTACCCCGGGGGTAACAGGCTCGTCGCAGGCGAGAGTACATATCGACCTTGCGGTTTGGTACATCGCTGTCGGCCTAGGTCATCCTGGTGGTGCAGGAGCCACCAAGGGTTGGGTTGTTCATCCATTAAAGACCTACACGAGCTGGGTTCAGAACGTCGCGAGACAGTTCGGTAGTATCTCCTAGGAGTGTCGACTGCTTGAGAGTATGAATCCCTAAGTACGAGAGGAACGGGGATTCGGCGCCTCTAGTATACCGGTTGTGCAAAGCAACGCCGGGCAGCCACGCGCCACTGGATAAGACCTGAAAGCATCTAAGGTCGAAGCCATTCTCAAAACGAGGCAGTCCAAGGCCAGAATAGCAGATTCTGTTGATAGGGTGGGGATGTAAACGGAAAGCGTAAGCGATCCGTGAGTCCGTCCACTACTAAAAGCCTTTCTGCACTTGCTAAAAGGAGCTATGGTCATTCCAAAAATCACGGCCTTTCACTTCATGCTCGAATGGCCGGGCCTACTACTTTAATCCACCACCCATTGAGGCTCGGCTGTTCTCTAATTCTTCTCAAATCCGGATTCCTAGCTGAAGCTTTGCTCGTCTCAGAAAAATTTATATACTGCACAACTATACAATTACCTCTATGAGAAAACACCTAATTTTCTTTCTCTTATTCCTCACAGGTTGTATCTTTGTTGACACGTCACCCAATAGGTGCTACCATCTCTGGGATCCCTCGCAGAAAAACGAATGCCTGCTCATGGTAGCTTCGGAAACATCAAACATATCCAAGTGCGGTGAGATAAATGAGAGCTCAGTTGCAGAGCGCTGCTATGCGTTGTTGTTGGGCAAGGGCATATCGGAGAACTACTCCATATGCATGGAACTGTCCGGAACTGGGATGGACCAGTGCTTCTCAAGACTGGCGATGAGGACTAACGACTCCTCGATGTGCATGAAAGTCAACTCAAGCTATTCAAGGGACAACTGCCTGTCAGGAATAGCAGTAACGCTGGGCAGGCCCGATATCTGCGAGTCAATAGCGCTGAACGTTTCGAGAAACACATGCAAGAACCAGATATACCCCCAGCTTGCCATCAAGAACAAAGATGCGGCATTCTGCAAGCTGATGATTGCGGATAATCCCCAAGCCCAGCTGACTGCAGCGGACACATGCATAGTCTCCATGGCCAAGGAGCTGAATGATACAACCTACTGCAACCAGGTATCAACAGAGTTCACCAGACAATTCTGCCTGACTGGCAGGATAGATCCTGCAACCTGCGATACTATAAGCGATCCGCAGGGCAGGCAGGCATGCCGTTACATAGCCGCGGTATACTCCAAAGACCCAAGCACATGCGCTTCAATGCCTTCGGGCACGCTTAAGGACAGTTGCTATATGCAGCTGGCAAGCGATATGAAGAACCCGCAGCTCTGCTCCTACATCTCTCTCGAAAGCATTAAAGAACAGTGTCTTCAGGTCAGCCAGGGCTAGTCCCTCTTTTATCTGGTTTGGCTGACACCCCATTCGAATCCACTCTCGCTTAGCTTCACCTCCCCAATTATTAATGCTCCTTTGCGTAACCTCTATATGGTTGCAGCCGACTCTGCCAGCATTCTGCCAGACGACGAGGTTCTCCTCAGGATGGGGAAGGATTTTGAAAGAGCTGCAAGCATCATAAAAAGCTATGTGGACCGCCGCAGCCCGATCGTGATCAGATACCACGCGGATTGCGATGGAATATGCTCCGCCATTTCCATATACTTATCTATCAAGCGAATGGTGGGAGAAAAGGAGTGGCCGGAGTACAGGAAAAAGCTCCTTATCTTCAAGAATCCTTCGCCAATGTACTCCATCCCAAGCGTGTTGGATGACATCGAGCTTGTAAGGCACATGCAATCCTCAGCACCGCCTCTGGCTATACTGCTTGATTTCTCCGTAAATTCAGAAAGCCTAGAAACTCTCAAAACTCTCAGAAGGACGAAATTCGATATAGTCATTGCGGACCACCATCCGCCAGAAGCAGAGGTAAAACAGATAGCGACTCTGCTGGTTTCGCCATGGTTGCATGGCGGCAATTCCGACTATGCGGCAGGCTTGATTGCAGGTGAGATAGCCAGGAAACTCAGACCTTTCGATGGTATCTCCGAGCTTGAGAAGATCTCTCTTACTGGGGACAGGAGCAAGCTCCCGATAAAGCAGGAGGAGCATATTAACCGTAAGGCGCTTGTGCTGGATTTCATGTCCTCAAGCGATGATTTTGCGGAGAGCCTCGAGACGTACTATCCTGTCTTAAAAGACCCCAAAAAAGTAGATTCCATATACAAGACTGCAATGAAGAAAATCGAGGATGTGAAGAAGCAGGCATTGAACTATTCCAAGCTGAAGGAACTGGACAATGGATTCAAGGTTGTGCTCGTAAGGCTTGAAAAACTTAAGGTGGGGAAGTTCCCACCGAAAGGCAGGATATGCGGGGAGGTTCATGATGAGTTCAGCAAGAAGCTGGATGCTCCCCTGGTGACTGTTGCATACAATGATAGGGCGATGCATATAAGAGCCAATGTCAAGGCAAGGGAAGCAGGCTTCAATGCGAATAGGCTCATAGGTGAATTGAAAAGCGAGATGAGCAATGCCATTGAGAGCGGAGGGGGCCATGATGTTGCAGCAGGAATAAGGCTTAATGCTGGTTTTGAGAGGATGGTGCGGGACGATTTGGTGAGAAAGATAAGCGAAATAGGAAGTTAATTAAATCTGAATTTCTAAAATATCTCTGCGCGGGGCCATGGTATAACTTGGCAGAACAACAGGCTCCAGTTCCTTTTGTAAAGGAGCATTGTTACAGGTGTGATGACTCGAAAGAGAATGATTTAGAATTGGAGCATTGAGGAAAGATGAGATGCTTTATGAGACACCTGTTAATGAGGGTTCAAATCCCTCTGGCCCCATATTAATTTATACTCCCAGACAGATTATCTAATGGGTGGTAAAATGACCTGGAAAGAATTTCTGATGCCCGACTGGAGAAAGGTTATTTTGTTTATTATAACAACGATCGGAGTTAATTATTATATCATTTCAACTACTGTTATCTTAGATGCAAGAATTCTTGTTGGTTTACCATTAGGTTTTTGGCCAGTTGGAAGTAATTTTATTCGGGCTGGGGAACAAATTCCGCCATCTGTTGATTTTTCATTTACAAATCTTATTATTGATGTGATATTCTGGTATCTCCTCTCCTGCATTATAGTCTGGACTTATGATAAGTTGAAGAAAAAACCAGAGAAGAAAAAGAAGAGATGATTTTATGGAATCAGAAAGAAAGCAGGAGGGTAGAGGGAACCAAAGGGGTTCCTCTGGTTTAAATCCCTCTGGTCCCACTCCTATTTTCAAATTAGACTAAATTTGTTGTTGACTTGAATAACTATTTTCTCTAGAAAACAGAAAGCCTTATATGCCAGAATGTTATATACTTCTAACATAAAGTTATATTAAGATAACAAATAGTTAAAAATAAATAACAAAGAGGTGGGGCAGGTGGAAGTTACAAACGTTAAGAAACGCTCGCTGCGCGTTTTATTTTTTGCCGCCATAGTGATACTCGGAGGAGTCATTCTTTCTGTTCCTGGATATGTTGATGCAAAGACTGCTCCGTATATAATGTCCATCGGGGTAGCAATGCTTTTCGTTGGCATAGCAATTCAGTTCAGGAAGGAGGACATAATAGATGAGAGGACAAAGAAAATTGATATGGCTGCACTTGCCTATTCCTGGCGGTTTACTTTCATAGTCATAGCTTTGCTGATGCTAGTGAACGAATTCACGACTATTAAACTCGGTACCGAAGCTGTCCTAAGCATCATTTTCTTCTTTATGGCAGCGAGCCAGATCGCGTTGACCTGGAATTTCAACAGAAGAGGTGATGTGTGATGAAAACGAATATAAAAAATAAACCCAAGAGTATTGGGAAGGATAGGACCGTGATTATTGCAGGATTCGTTGTATCTGCCTTAGTGCTTGCGACTTTGGTTCTTTGGGTAACAAACATGGGCAGTATTAACCTGTTTGAATCTCTGAGCATTCTGATAATACTCTTTTTGGTGATAAGTGCCGCTTGGATTTTGGTGGATAGGACGAGGAATATGAGAGCGGGTCTCCCTGCCAAGGATGAGATGACAGTGAAGTTGATGCACAAAGCTGGGTACTATGCATACCTGGCTTCCATATACATCGCATTGGCGTTGATGTGGTACAGCGACTCCCTGGAAGACTCTGGCGGTGCGGGGCTTGATGCAGGGCAGGTCGGCGGGGCGATAATCCTGCTGTCTGCAATAGTTCTCATGGGCTCTTACTTCTATCTCAGCCACAAAGGGGCTGCGGAGTAGTGTGTTCAAATGAAGACAAGAATAAAGGAGTTCAGAGCAAAGTACGATTTGACCCAGGAGCAGCTTGCGCAGAAGGTCGGAGTTAGGAGGGAGACCATTGTTTTTCTTGAAGCTGGAAAATACAACCCCTCTCTTAAACTGGCTCATGATGTAGCCAAAGCACTAAAAACGACAATTGATGAGTTATTTGTTTTCACAAGAGATTAAGCCCGTGCAAACGCAAGTAGTTGTTGAGAATTGATAAACGGATGGAGCTCTTGTCTTGCTTTCTCTAGTATTCGAATAGCGAGAGAGCTATATTAATATTTAAATAAGTCTAATATTAGTCTGTGAGAACTGTAAATAAATCTATTAAGTTGTACTTTGTCCTCATTTTACTTCTCCACGAAATAGCGGCACATCCTGGGTGGGTCCAGACGGGAGTCACTGCCTATTATGACGGTATCGGAGCATTCAAAAAGGGAGGAGAGTACAACTCCGGGGCTAGGATGGATATCATAGAAAAAGTTGACAGCGAGAACAACGGCAATATCTTAGTAACTACTACCTTCAGGGAGCCCACTTCAGGTTACACCATAATAAACACCTCAACCTACGGCCCGAATGATGCTTTGGGGGCATTCTGGTATGATGATAAAGCGCTTCAAAATATGAAAACCGGCGACAAGGTAAATGTTTTCATCAAGGGTGTTGGCAATATACCCTTCACAGCTACCAAAGGACCATATCAAGACGCTACTGGAAAAGTATGGGATGCCGTGATGCTTGAGGTGAAGGATACTGCTGAGTTCAGGCTGATTTATGATGTTAATACAGGCCTCCTCATCCACCAGGCAGAGGTCTACCCTAACCAGGAAACATACGTCGACTTCAAATCTATAAGCGTGGATTTGTCGACATACCAGGCTGCTGGTGGCTCGATAACGCCTCCGGTGAACCCCGCGATAGGCGGGCAGGATAACAAGAATAATACTCAAGCGACTGGAATCCTCGGAAACCTTACTGGCGGCTTGGGTATACCGAGCATTAATTCCTGCAGTAGTGCATTCTTTATACTAGCCGGAGTTTCTTTGGCTTTCATAAAAGGTGTGATATGATAAACCGTTGTCTCATATATACGCTAGTAGTCCTGCTTTTTCTCACTGGCTGCTGCGGATTGAGCTACAAGAATCTGGAGGACTTGGTCTCTTCTAATCAGACCAGCGGAGTTGGAAACCTGCTCCCAACGCAGCCGGAATGGACGTATATTGTCTACATGGATGGAAACAACAACATAGAACAGGATGCAATTTCGGATTTTCTTGAGATGGAGCGAGGAGGCGGCTCCACCAACAATGTTAATGTTGTGGTCCAGATGGCCCGCGGGGGGTACTACGCAGGTGAAGGAGGGTGGACCGGTGCGAGGAGGTTTCTTGTGGGAGCGGGTAACGGGCAGAATATGACCTCCCCGATACTGGAAGACATTGGAAATCCGGACATGGGGAGCCCTGACACGCTTTACAACTTTGTTTCTTGGGCTGTTGACAGGTACCCTGCAAAGAAATATGCAGTAGTTATCTGGAATCACGGAGGTGGATGGACCGGAATGCTGCAGGATGATGTCCATAACACAAGCATGAGCCTTGGAGAGATGCGCCAGGCTTTTACTAACATAAACCAGAAGCTCGGGAGAAAGATGGATGTGATTGTTTTTGACATGTGCCTCATGGGTCAGTATGACGTGATGCTTGATACCTATCAGTATGCGGATTATATGGTTGCGTCAGAGGAGAGCGTTCCAGGCTACAGCTACGATTATACAACGGTGATTGGGGGTCTTACTTCAAAACCTGCAATGAGTCCGCGCGACCTTGCAGCCATGGAGGTTGAGAAATTCAGGGAATTCTATCAGGACAAGGAGTACGCCACAACAATGAGCGCTTATGACCTTTCTAAATTTCCGCAGCTCAAGCAGGCTTTTGATGCTTTTGCAGAGGCACTCACAGCCCATGTGAAGAACGGAGGATGGAAAGATGTTGCGGAGATGCACCAGTATGCAGACCACTACCCCCTAGGAAGCGATGAAGAAAGGATATTTTCCTTCGGCGACCTTTATGATTTTGCGTCAAACGGCATTGCATACTCGTTCAATGATAGCGATCTGGGGGATACGGCAATGGCGTTGCAGACTGCGATAAACAGCACGGTGATTGCAGACTACAACCACCCGAAGCATGCACGCTCATACGGTGTTTCATACTACTTCCAGCCTGCGAAATGGATTTATTCAAAGATAAATGCGGATAGCTACCCACAAACAACCGCTTACAACCAGCAGGCATGGAGAGATTTTCTCGCGGCGTATTACGCCAAGGAGAACATGAACTCAACGAAGCCGGTCATATCGAATTTTGAAGTCTCCCCAGTTGCTTCGCTTGTAAGACCGATCAGATTTTCCTACAGCATGTTTGGCTCCAACATTGTGAAGAACCAGTGGCTCCAGTTCTATTACGAGAACGGGGAATGGAAGCTTGCGCGCATCATAAGCCAGAGGGCTGTCACTACACTCGCAAACGGAAAAACGGTTTATGGGATTTCTGACGGGGCAAGCGAGGGGGTTGGGAGAAGCTCAACTGTCGAGATGCGCCTGACTGACGGGACAAGGAGCGACAGGGTAACGGTCGACAAGAGATGGCCCGCAGAGGACTTTTTTGTGGTGGGAGGCGTTTACCAGCGGGGAAACGAGAAGGCGGACGCGCAACTGTACTTCTACGAGTCAAATGGAAGCATTGCAAATGTCCAGATAACCGTGCAGGGACCGGATGGGCAGCCCGTGGTTGGTTACCTGCCCTCCCTGGAGGACGGGGACGTTTTCACTCCGTATATCTACAAACTCGCCCAGACAGGGCTTGTTCAGGCGGAGAGCCAGCCGCTTACTTATAACACAGGCGCGGGCTTTGAGCTGGAGTGGCACCTGCTCGAGCCAGGAACTTACATGGTTGCCGACATGCTCACCGACCTAGTAAACCAGAACAGTTACGTTGTCGGAACGTTGAAAGTTGGGCAGCAGCCAACCCTAACACCTCTCACGCAAGATGATTTGAACAGGAACTGGGAATGCGGCCAGATAGAAGAGGGAATCACCGTGCAATATAGGGCAGATTTCAACTTCTCCGGAGGGAAATGCGTAATGAGCGACGGGCTTGGAGTCTCTGAGTGCGAGCTTACCTATTCAGATAAGGCAATACCGCACATGCACGTTTACATGAAGGATAGGTTCGAAACCCTGCATTTCATAGCTTCAAGAGTGAATGACAACGCGATGTGGCTGTTTGAGCTTGCGGGAACAGACCCGATCTACTGCATAACTTCCGGGAGCACCCCTCCTTCAATCTCGGTTTACAAGAATCTTTATGCAAGCGTTGGCGATAACGGGGAGGATTTGGATGAGAGACAGGTTGACTCCGAAGGGATGAGAGGCAGCTGGGAAAGCCCTGCCAACCAAATGGCATTGACGTTCAATGATGACGGAACATTCAGGTGGACCATCAGCACGCATGCAATAAACGGAAGGTATTCTGTGAACAAGACGTATATAGCTCTCAACGCAGTTTCTCCCTCGCCAGAGTACTCAACAACTTTCTACTACCTAAGGGGGAAGCATAAGCTCGTTCTATATGATAACTCAAACAAGGCGATAGTCTTCAACAGGCCTGGCGAGACGATTCCAGAAGCATCAAACGCGCCTGCCCCGGCGGTTGCGCCCGGAACGGCACCGAGCCAGCCTCAGCAGCAACCAGTCCAGCCTCAGGCTCCCCCGAACCAGCTCGTGGGGCAGTGGTACAATCCGTATACGCAAACTCTCCTGACGCTTGGTGCAGATGGCTATTACACCTTGCTTGATGGTCCAAATTACTATTACGGGATGTATACGGTTCAGGGAAATATATTAACGCTGAGCTATGCTGGGATGACTTTCCAGTACTATTACCAGCTGAGCGGCAATACTTTGACTCTGCAGGGGCAGGGAATAACAATAGCACTAACGAAAACTGCCTAGCGGGGAACAGTAGCTCAAAATCAATAAATATATCGCTTGCCTTATCCTAGGGTGGGTAGATGAGATACAAATGGGTTGATGTATACCGGGGAATAGCAGTGCTATTCATGGTAACACTGCACTTTTTCGTAGACATCTTCCCCGTGTCCCCGATTCCATTCCTCAACTACGAAGTAAGGGGCGTAATCTCGATTGGGGATATGGCAATTGCGCTCTTCCTTTTCATATCAGGAGTTTCCACCTACCTTTCCATCTCGCAAAGGAAGAAATCGGAGAGCGAAGATGATGCAGTAAAGCACGTGATACTGAGGTATGCAAAGATATTCGTAATAGGTCTCCTGCTTGATATCCTGCTCATATGCTTCGCAGAAAGAGTATGGTGGGTGCTTGAGACAATAAGCCTGGCAGGCATCCTCTCATTGTTCTTCATTCCCAAATGCTTCTCTTGGAAGATGAAAGTATTCTCCATAGTCGTCATAGGGCTATGCTACTCCTACATCACCTCAATACCTGAGATCTACTCGATGGCTTTAGCATTCCCCAATGGCGGCATTCTCGGCTCAGTTCCCATGAGCGGAATTGTGCTGTTAGGGTACATGAGTGGCGAGCTCATAATGAAGAAAAGGAGGCAGTCCCTTCCCGTCTTCATCAGGGCAGGGATACTCCTCCTGCTCGCAGGCTTTATGTTGAGCAGGTTCATCACTTACGACAGGTGGATAGGCAATCTCCCGTTCGTAATCCTCTCATCAGGCTTTTCCATCCTGCTGATGGTCGCGGTATACTGGCTCGTTGAGATCAAGAGAATAACTTCGGCAATACTTTCGGACTTTGGGCAGTCCGCATTGCTGATGTTTGCGCTGAACTACCCAGTGCTTGCGCTTGCGGCGAATATGAATCTAATGAACTCATTCAGCATAACAGAAGCAGCTTTAATAACACTTATTCTGGTCGCATTCCTCTACATTGCAGCAAGGCTGAGGCGTTCATTCACCAAATCTTAGGGTTCAGCTTCATCTCAAGCCACACCTTCAGAGTCTCCTTGGGCCTGATTCCCTCCAGCCTTCCAATCTCCTTCCCTTTCTTGAAAACTATGAGTGTTGGAGTCGAGGTTATAGAGTACTTCTTCCTGCTCTTTGGATTGTCCGCAACTTTTATGTAAGCAACCTTGAGTTCCTCCCCGTAGTCTTTTTCAATATTTTTCAGGAAAGGAGCAATAACTCCGCTGTGCGCACCCCAGAAGTTGACCAGAGTTGGTACCTTGGAGCCAATTTTCTTCTTGAAATTCGAATCATTGAGCGCTACCTTGCCCATCCTGCCGGGCTTGCTGCCGTATATCTTGGCTATGTGGGCATTCCTGTTGAACTTCGCCTTCTTTGATTTTCTTATAAAATCTCCAAGCTCATCATCATCTTTCGCAAGCTTCACTGCGAGGTACGGGCATGCCCTCACGCACAGCATGCATGCCGTGCATTTATCATTGTCAATCTCGACAGTGCCCTTCTTATCCTGGTAAATAGCATTCCTCGGGCATACGTTCATCAAATCGCATATCTGCTGCTTCTCGCAGATTCTGGGGTCTATAAATACCGGCATATCGACAACTCCTATGTCTTTTCACATTTGGTATATAAAATCTTTCCTGAATTATACATTTTTATACCCCACTGGAGAATTAATCATGTTCTATGAAAAACAAAAAGAGCAACTTCTCGGAGTGGTACACTGAGGTAATCCAGGAGGCAGAGCTAGCTGACATAAGATACAATGTGAAGGGATTCCTCGCCCACATGCCCTGGTCTGTCAGAACTATGAAGAATATGTACTGCATAGTCGAGAGAGAGCTTGAGAAGAAAGGGCACGAGCCTGCCTGGTTCCCGGCTCTTATTCCAGAATCATATTTCAAGAAGGAGGCGGAGCATGCGGAGGGTTTCTCTGCAGACGTATTCTGGGTAACAGAAGGAGGAAGCGACAACACCAAATTCTCCGAGAGGCTTGCCCTCAGGCCGACTTCCGAGACTGCCATGTACTCAATGTTCTCCCTCTGGATACGGACATGGAGGGATCTGCCTTACAAGATATACCAGAGCTGCCAGGTTTGGAGGTTCGAAGGGAAGTCGACAAGGCCTTTCATAAGGGGAAGGGAGTTCTACTGGACAGAGGCCCATGACGTTTTTGAGACCAAGGAGGAGGCTGAGAAGCAGGTTGAGGAGGATAGGGACACTACCTGCAATGTCCTGAAGGAGTTCGCAATTCCATTCATATTCTTCAAGAGGCCGGAGCATGACAAGTTCAAGGGTGCTGTTAGCACCTATGCCGCCGACAGCATAATGCCTGACGGAAAGGTAATACAGTTACCATCAACGCATTTCCTGGGGCAGAACTTCTCAAAGGCATTCAACATAAAGTTCGTTGACAAGAAGGGCGATGAGAAGCATGCATGGCAGACCTGCTACGGCCCTGCGGTATGGAGGATTTTCGGTGCTCTTGTGGCAATTCACGGTGACGACAAAGGCTTGATTCTGCCGCCTTCCATCGCACCGCTCGTGGCCGTCATCATTCCCATATACTTCAAGGGTTCTGATCAAAAGGTAATGGAGAAAGCAAACTCAATAAAGAAGCTTCTTGAAAGCAGATGCATAAGCGCAAAGGTTGATGACAGGGCGGAGCACACCCCTGGCTGGAAATATAACTACTGGGAGCTCAAGGGGGTCCCGATAAGAATCGAGGTAGGGCCAAAGGATATTGAGAAGAATCAGCTCGTGCTTGTCAGGAGGGATACCGGGGAGAAGGCCGCCATAAAGGAGAGCGAGCTTGTTGAGAAGATAACCAAATTTTCAGAGGAAATCCAGAGCAACCTTGCAAAGAGGGCGGAGAAGTTCTTCAAGGAGCACATATCAGAGGCGAATGACATGGCGCAGCTTAAGAAACTACTCGATGAGCAAGGAGGGCTGGTCAAGGTTGAGTGGTGCGGCTCCGAGGAATGCGCCGATAACATAAAAGCCGATACAGTTGGAGGGGACATACGCGGAACCCCGCTTGGAAAAGAGGAGAAGCCAAAGGGGAAGTGCATCCGGTGCGGGAAGAAGGCGGAGCAGGTAGTATACGTGGGTAAAGCATATTAACCCTGAAATTCAAATTCTTAAAAGCAGCCCCGTCATCTAGTGGCCAAGAGGTTGATGAAACCTGGTAAGATGGTGGGCTTTGGACCCACCCACGTCGGTTCGAATCCGACCGGGGCTATACTTCCATCAAATGAGGCTAGCCATATGAAATACCTGCGGCTCACTGCTTCCGAAATCGAGGAGATGTGCGACAAGCTTGCCCGCATCATAAAGAGCGGATTCAAGCCGGATTGCATAGTCGGCATAGGAAGAGGAGGGCTGGTGCCGGCTGTTTACCTCAGCGACAGGCTAGGAGTAAAAAAGCTTTACGCATTCAAGATAGATTACTACACGGGTGATAAGCGGGGAAGAAAGCCGGTGGTAAGCCAAAAACCGCCCCTTCAACTTATTCGCGGCAATGTACTTCTTGTTGACGATGTGGCGGATACAGGTGAGACTCTCATGCTGGCAAAAAAATTGTTGGAGAAACACGCCAAAAGCATCAGGATAGCAACGCTGCACTACAAGCCGCATTCAAAGCTGAAGCCTGATTTTTTCGTGCAGGAGACCAGAAGATGGATAGTGTACCCGTATCAAAGCGTCGAGTTCAGAAAACTGGCAAGGGGATAACCCCGCAAACAGATACTTAAACTGATGGCTTCATAATAAGTCCAGTGATGATACGAGGTATTGCTGATAGCCAAAAGCTAGATGACGATAAGAGGGTAAGCTGACTCCGTAAAGAAACGTTAATAAATAGTTGCAGTTTAAACCTATCTATGAAACTCAGAATTGTAACTTTCATGCTGGCAGCTCTGCTCATCTTCGGCTGCGTTTCTTACACTCCACCGGCAGAGCAGCCAACGAACCAGACCAATGTAACACCAGTCACCGTGTTTTCATGCGCTGATATAAAGGATGCCGCAGATGGGGATAAGTGCTACTTCAATGACGCAATAACAAAGAACAACCTGACTTCCTGCTCCTTCATATTCTCGACTCAGGTTAGGGACAACTGCAATCTCATATTCGCTATCAACCTGAATGATTCCTCATTATGCGGGAGAATAAATGTAGATAGCACTAGGGACGACTGCTACCACACGCTAGCTCCCCGGGTCGGAATAGCGACATGCAACAAAATTGAGAGTGACTCCTTGAGGAGGCAGTGCCGCCTAGAGCTTGGCGATGACACAGTATACTGCGAGAACATGACAGCAGGCTATGATTCCAAGCTGTGCATGGCGAAGGCGAGGGGCAACTACTCCATCTGCCTTGAGCTGAATAATATATCGCTTATAGACAACTGCTATATTGATTTCGCGAAGAACAATGGCAGCTATCAACTCTGCAACCTGCCATCCGACTCTAATCTGAGAGACGACTGCTTCAAATACTTCGCCTTCCTTGAATCCAACTCGTCTCTCTGCGAAAAGATTTCGGTAGTTTATCAGAAGTATCTTTGCCTGACAAAGATAACCAACAACTATACTCTCTGCAACGAGCTTACGGATTACCTGCAAAGGGACTCCTGCCTTGAACTATTTGCAAGTGAGCACATGAACTACTCACTATGCTCGAACATAAGCACGCACCTCTACCAAGATCGCTGCTATACCGATGTAGCATTCAAGAGCGGAAATGCGAATATATGCTCCTACATAACCTGCTATGAATGCATAACCGACAAGGATAACTGCTACTACCAGGTTGCCAATGTAACTGCTGATGTTTCAATCTGCAGCAGGATAGCCGAACAATACAAGCGAGATAACTGCGTACTTGATGTCGCGAAATCCGCCCACAATCCAGCCGCATGCTCGAACATAGAAAACGCCTACAGGAAGTCTACGTGCTTCACCATAGTGATGTACAACCAGCCCTACGCGACATCCGCATGCGATGGCATAACGCAGCAGACCTGGAAGGATGAGTGCTACAAGAATGCTGCAATAACAAACAAGAACTCCACTATATGCAACGGCGTAAGCGACCCATTCTTAAAGAAGGATTGTATCAGAGACTCAGTCTGAGGGCTGCTGCTCTTCCCCCTCTTCTTTAAGTACTTCGAAGTCCTCAGGCTTCAGCTTGAACTCCTCTCCCTCAGCAATTTCTCCCTTCGCCCTCTTGACTTCCCTTGCGAGAAGGTAGAAAATTAGTGCAAGCGACTTCCTTCCCTTATTGTTGCACGGAATAATCCAATCCACAAACTTCGTAGAGTTGTCCGTATCACAAAGGGCAATTATCGGTATGCCCATGCGGTTTGCCTCCTTTATGGCCTGCCTCTCGTTCTTCGGGTCTGAGATGAAAAGAAGCTTTGGCTCTGAGAAATCCTCCCTTGCCGGATTAGTGAGTATGCCGGGAATGAATCTCCCATTAACAACCTTGCATCCGACAAGCTCGCAGAACTTTTTCGCAGAGCTGCTCGCATACAATCTCGATGCAACTATCAGAACTTCCTCTGGCTTGCAGCGGGAGATGAACCTAGCGGCAACCCTTATCCTCTCATCAACCTTCTTCAGGTCCAGAACGTAGAGCCTGTCCTGCCTTGCCTTGTATATAAACTGGTTCATATCTGGCGTCTTTATCTTCGTACCGATATGTATACCAGCTTCAAGGTACTTTTCTTGCTGAATCAAAAATTCACTCATATAATCCCCCTTAACAAAATGGGGCCGCCGAGATTTGAATTCCCATTCAACCTGATGTTACTCAGGAAGATTCTCGGGTCGCCGGCACCCCATTCCGGCAGAAATATTTCTGAAGCCGGAAGCATGCCAGGCTAGCACACGGCCCCTGCAAATCTAATGCCTACCGTACTTTATTACCTCATCTATTGAGTTCACATGACTCAAAAACATCCTCCTGCAGCAGTATCTCTTCAAACCAAGCTTGTCCAGAACCTTGTCGGGGCTCTCCCCTTCCTTCACTCTCTTCACATACTCCTCGTATTGGTGGGCTATAACGGCCCCGCATGTAAAGCACCTTACCGGAATCATCATAGTATCACCTATAAGACTTCTGGAACCTTGCCCTCGCCTTAGGTCCTTTATACTTCTTCGGCTCAACCCTTCTTGAATCCTCCCCCAGCATGAACTTGTCCCTCTCCTTCATGCTCTTCTTCAGCTCCTCGTCGCCAGTGAATTCAACTATCCCCCTGGCAACTGCCGTCCTTATTGCCTCTGCTTGGCCCATAACGCCCCCGCCCTTTGCGATTACCTTCATGTCAAGGTTTTTCGCCTTGTCTCCGGCCATTATGAGAGGTTCCATGATTATATCCTTGATATAACTGGACGGAATTCCATCAAGCGACATCCCGTTTATCCTCACAATTCCCTTTCCCTCGTTCACATAAGCCCTCGCCACGCTCTCCTTCCTCTTTCCTCTCGTAACTATAATCTTCGGCTTTTTCTCAGCCGTCTTTTTCGGCTTTACCTTCGCCACAATCTTCTTCTTAACGCTCTTAGCTTTCACCATCTAAACACCTTTGTTATAACCCAACCTCTCGCAAACCTTTCCTATGTAAACATACCTACTTTTCACATTTGTGCAGCTGATATCCAACATGTCCTCCTTCACAGCATTCTTGAACTGCGCAGGCTCGCCCATATACGCCTTCAGCAGCTTGTAGGCCTTCCTTCCCGTTGCCCTCTTGTAGGGCAGCATTCCCCTTATGCATCTCTTCACAAAAAGATCAGGCCTTCTGGACCAGTGCATGGAGTGCTCCGGGTTTGCCTTGTCCTTCCTCTGCCTCCTGTTCCAGTACCTCTTCACAATCATATCAGTGCTTCCAACTATCACTATATTCTCAGAGTTAATCACCACGACCTGTTCTCCGTTCAGCAGATACTTGGAGATCCTTGTTCCAAGCCTTCCAAGCACGAGGTTAGTTCCATCTATGATCTTCATTTTGCTCACTCCATCAAAATAATTCCCTTTCCTGCAGGGTTTTTCTCAACAATCCTCTCAAGTGGCAGGCAGTTGCCGCCAGCCTTTCTTATCTTCTCTGCCGCGCTTGCTGAAAAACTGAATGCGGCTATAGTGACCTTGTGCCCAAGCGAGCCATTTGCAAGAACCTTGCCCGGTACCACTACAGTGCTGCCCTCCTTGCTGTGCTTGTCTACCGTATAAAGGTTCACCTCAGTTTTTCCTCTAGCAGGCGCCGAGAGCCTCTCAGCAACCTTTTTCCATATGCTGGACTTGTTCTCCACCGCTTTCTTCCTCAGCAGATTCACAAGTTCAAGCGTCCTTTTGCTTTCCGGGCCTCTTTTCATCAAATCACCAAAAAATGCGGGGGATGGGATTTTTGGGCAACCTTTCGGTTTGAACCCACGCAGCCACTAAAGGCACAGGAGTTCTGAAGTTTTTTCTTCCTCAGTCCTGCGCATTTGACCTGGCTCTGCCACCCCCGCATTACACCTCTTTCAGCTGGGAGTTCAACTCCCCGCATTTTCCCTCCAGTATTTCAACTGCTTTCAGCAGCATTGTTTTTGGGCTCACCTGCCCAAATGATTCAACCTTGAACCTGAAATCCTTCTTGTCATTCGTGTCATAACCGTAGGATATCACGCCTGCCTGGAATTTCGCGTGCTCCCTCCCATCCCCTATTCTTGCCTTTGCCTCCAGCCTTATCCTCCTGTCCTCTCCAAGCTTTATTATCGGTATGTCATCGTGCACGCACTTCACTTTTGCGCTTGAGCTCTTCAGCTCTTTCGAATACACAGTGCGCGGTCCCTCTGCCTCAAGGGAGAACAGCACCTCCTCTCCCTCCCTGTGGGAGCCCTCGCTGGTGAGGGGAATCAGCCCAAGCCTGTTTGCTATATACTCATCAAAAATTGATGAGCTATTCTCGTAGAATGTCACAGAGTCTATTGCGAATACAGGCACCTGCGACATGCCAATCCTTCTTATAGCATTTGCGAATGCTACCGTAGCATCCTTGAGCACGAATTCCATCTCCTTCCCCTTCGAGTGCAAAACTTCAATTTTCAAGACAACCACCCTCAGGTTTATACTCTCCTTCCCCTCCTGCCTCCAGGCCTCTTCGTGGTGTCTGTAGGTGTCGGGGTGACATCCTCTATCTTTCCTATCCTCAATCCTGACCTTGCAAGCGCCCTCACAACTGCCTGTGCGCCTGGACCGGGAGTCTTGCTTCCATGCCCGCCAGGAGCCCTTATCTTTATATGAACTGCCGTTACGCCCCTCTCTTTTGCCTTGCTAGCAGCCTTGAAAGCCGCCTGCATTGCCGCATAGGGGGAGCCCTCCTCTCGGTCTGCTTTCACTATCATTCCTCCGCTTCCAACTGCTATGGTTTCTGCACCGCTTATATCGGTTATCGTTATTATCGTGTCATTCTTGGATGAGTATATGTTCGCCACTCCCCATCTCTCCTCTCTCTTCCTTCTCGCTATCCTCTCGGTCTCTTCGGTTGCAACTTCTTCACTCTTCTTTTCCACTTGCTCCTTCTCCACCAACTTTCTCACCCTCCGTGCTTTCCTTTGTCCTGCTACTAGCAATCATGATGAACTCAGTACTTTTGTAATAGCTTACCTTGTCCTCCTCATCAATGGGCACAAGATAGCTCGGCGAGGAAACCCTTCTGCCGTCTATTGCGATGTATCCATGCGCTATGAGTTGCCTGCTCTGCTTCATAGATTTGGCAAGCCCTTTTTTCACAACCCTTGTCTCAAGCCTCCTCTCAAGCACGTCGTTTATTGTGAGGGACAGAAGGTCCTCCAAAGATGTGTCGGGCTTTGCTATCCCAAGCCTTACCACTTTTGCAAGCAGGGGCTTTCCCAGCTCCTTTCCTCTTTCTCCAAGTGACAGGAGCCTCCTTGCCTCCCTTCTTATCATCTTAAGTTCCATCTGCATGACTCTGAGCTCCCTCATGCTTTTCAAGCCGAATTCCTTCACGAGCTTCTGCTCCTCCTCTATCCTAGCGCTACTCCAAATCTTCCTTGGTGACTCGTACTTCCTCTTAAGCTTTTTAGGATCTCCCATAACTCATCACTCCTTCTTCTCAACCTTCTCCTCAACCTTCGCAGCAGGCTTCTCCGCTGCCTTCTCAGCAGTAGCTGTTCCTGCCTCTGCAGCTTTTGCCGCTGCTACCTTCGCAAGCATGGTCTTTCTAAGCACTCCTACAGTCATGCCCGTTCTCCCAGTTGTCCTTGTTCTTTGCCCCCTAACTTTCTGCCCATAGGCATGCCTGTACCCCTTCCAGGTGTTCAAATCCTTTATGTTTGTTATATCCTGCTTCGTCCTGAACGTCAGGTCAGTCCCTATAATATGAGAGCTCTGGTTTGTCTCAGGATCCTTCTGCCTGTTCAGCATCCTCTCAGGAATCCCATACTTGTTGGGGTTGCTTATTACCTCCATAAGCATGTCAACCTGCTCATCGCTCAGCTCTCCAATCATCGTGTTCTTTGAGATGTTGAACTTATTGGATATTATTTTTGTCAAAGCGCTGCTGAGGGTAACCCCTATTCCCTTGACTCTTATGAGCGCCATGCGCAGCTTGGTCTCTCCTTTTATATCCCTCCCAGCAATTCTGACGATTCCCTTTATCTCCTTCTTTGTGCTAGGAGCTTCCGATTTACTCTCGACTACTTTTTCCGTTTTCTTTGCCATACCATCACTCTTTGATAAACGCCGGGGATGGGATTTGAACCCATAAGGCCCGTGAAGGCCATACGCTTCCGGGATACTATTTCCAGGCGTACACGTTGACCGGATTCCGTCACCCCGGCATCCCATCACCAGCATTTTGGATATGTACCTTTTCTCATCATTACCCTTATCGTTCTTGCAACAACACCTTTTTCCATGTTAATGATCTCACGGGAGTTCGCGTCGGCAACTGATATTGCCACGACTTCATCCTTGAGACTCATGAGCGCAATGTTATCCCTTGCAGCTATCCCCTCCTCAACCTTTGCAATTCCGGGAGCTGCCAGGGCTGCACCTGAACATATCGATTCAACAGTAGAATCGCGCAGCCAAATCCTGTGCATACCAAGCGCATTCTCGATGGGGAGTATGACCCTCCTCATCTCCTTCTCCTCGCCTTTCTCAGTCCACAGCCAGTACGCATCCTTTATGTCCTGAAGCTTCGATGCGTGGTTTTCATCAAGGTTCCCTACCCTAGTCCTCCTCAGTTCGAGCATATTAGCTCCGCATTTTAGTTCCTCTCCCATATCAAAGCAGAGCTTCCTTATATAGGTTCCCGCTTCGCATCCGACCCTAAAGAGGACTTCTCTTCCATTAAATTCTAGCGGTTCAAGGTAATAAACCTTTCTCTTCCTGAGCACCCTTCTCACGGCGGATTTCACCGGAGGCATCTGCTCAATCTCCCCGCTGAATTTATGGAATACCTTCTCAACCTCATCTTTTCCAACATTACGGTGGAACTTTATTATCCCCACATACTCCTTTGAGCTCTTGAGCATGAAGCCCATAGCCTTGGTCGCCCCATTCAGACCAACTGGGAGCAATCCGCTCACATTCGGGTCCAGTGTTCCCGAGTGTCCCGCCTTCCTTGTCACGAGCATCTTCTTCACCCACGAGGTAACCTCATGGCTCGAAGGGCCCTGCGGCTTGTCAACAAGCGCAAATCCGGACTCCAAGAGCTCCTCTATGCTACGCTGCTCGGGGCGTTTTCCATACTGCCCATCAGTCTCGCACTCATATTTCGTCAGTATCTCGGACACAACATCAGGCTCCTAGGAGTTTTCTAATCTCCTCATCGCTTCCCTTCAGCTCTATGTTCTCTCCGATGGGTTCAAGATGGTGCATGTTGCATCTCCTTCTCTTCTTCCTGGAGGTGCATAGAATCTCAACGTAGTTGGCATCAACAAGGCCCATCACAACACATTTCTTGCCCCCATCCCTGCCTCTATTCTTAATGCAAATACTGCCAACAGTAATCATCGCCATAAGCTCACCTCTTCCCCGCCGCCCTCTCAGCTTCGGCAGCCTTTATTATTATCCCAGCTATCTGCTGGGGATTGAAAACATCAGAGTTTATCTCCAAATCAAATATGCCGTGGTCCATGATGTCAATCCCATAGTATCTCTTATACCTCCTCCTGTTGTTCTCATCCCTCTTCCTTATGTGCCCGAGAGCCTTTCTGAATGTCATCTTATCCCTCTTGGCAACTCTCTTCGCCCTCTCCTTCTCGCTTACATTGAGCCACACGCGGAGGTTCGCATTCTTCACTACCCAGGGGCCCAGCCAGGTCATGACCACGCAGTTCCCCTTCTTCGCCCTCCTCACTATCTCCTTATCCAGCTCCCTATCGTAGCTCTCATCCTTCGTAGCCTCCCTCTGCA
>JAPLWT010000059.1 GCA_026396455.1 Microcaldota archaeon
TAGGCCCTCTGTCCATGCTCCTCAAAAATTCCGATTAATTTTTTTACATCTCCCCTGCTTACAACAACGCACAAACCAATTCCCATATTAAACGTGGAGTACATGCTGCCGTAATCCATCCCGGCCCTCTTTCTTATCTCTTCAAATATCGGTTTTGGTTTTGGCATTCCATCAAGCAGAAAACCACGTTTTGCAGGCTCGCCAATCCTGCTGAGTTTTGAGAAAGCCCCGCCCGTTATGTGCGCAAGCCCATGCACCTTGACCTTCTTCAAAGATTTCATGACCGGCTTCACATATATGCTTGTTGGGACGAGCAACTCTCTCGCCCACTCGTTCATGTCAAGCACTTTTCTTGCAAGAGTATAACCGTTGGAATGCAGCCCGGAACTCTCAACACCCACCACTACATCATTTGTTTTTATGTTTTTTCCAGTTATCAAGCCGCTCCTGCCAACAACTCCGATGCAGGTTGCAGCAAGGTCAAAACCGTTCGTGTTGAATCCGCTGAGGTCCAAGCCAGATTTTATCATATCTGGGAGTATAGCTGTCTCCCCCCCCACTATGGCAACTTCTGCCTCCTCTGCACCTTTAACGAGCCCCTCCATAAGCTTGCCAACAAGTTCCTCATCCTCATGCTGCAGGGCTATATAATCCACAAGGGCGGTGGGCTTTGCGCCAATGCATATAATGTCATTCACATTCATCGCAACGCAGTCTATCCCCACCGTATCATACTTCTTTAGAAACTGCGCTACAAGTACCTTGCTCCCCACGCCGTCAGTATGCATCGCAATTGTCTCCTCGCCAACTTTGACAATTCCTGCGTAATGGCCGTATACTGGCAGAACATCTTTCCCATGAGTTCTTGAGATAAGCTCCCGTATGGATTTGTGGATTCCCTTGACCCTAGCAACATCAACACCTGCTTTCGCGTAATCCATGCTCATCCAACCACCTGCATAGAAACCCTCGGAGACGTGCATTCCTCTATCTTCTCTTCATCTCTCTGATAACCTTCTCCACTATCTCAACAGCCTCGCCTATATACGTATCGGGGTCGAAAGCATTATCCAATTCTCGCTCACTGAGGTACTTCGTGACATCTTTATTCTCGCTGAGTGCCTCCTTGAGGTGTTTGCCCTCCTTGAATGCCTTTATGCTGGCGTTCCTTAGAAGCTCGTGTGCTTCCTGCCTGCTCATTCCCTTGCGGGTGAGCAATATCATGAGCCTCTCAGCCATTATCTGACCCTTGCTGAGCTCCAGATTCTTCCTTATGTTGTCTGGGAAAAACTCCAAGCCAACAAGTATGTCTATCATCTCATTCATAATGAAATTCGTTACTATGAAGGACTCGGGAATTATGAACCTCTCATTCGCTGAGTTCGTCAGATCCCTCTCATGCTCTAAAGCTATATTATCAAGCGCAACTGATACATTTGATCTGAGCAACCTCGATAGACTGCAGACTCTCTCACATCTGTGCGGGTTTCTCTTGTGCGGCATGGTTGAGCTACCAACCTGCTTCCTTCCGAACGGCTCCGCCACTTCCATTATCTCAGTCCTCTGCAGGTTCCTTATCTCCTTCGCCATTTTCTCGAGTGTGCATCCTATCAGAGACAAGACAAACATGACTTCGGCGTGCCTGTCCCTCTGCACAACCTGGTTTGTCACAAGTGCGGGAGCAATGTCAAGTTCCCTCATCACGTACTCCTGGATCCTCAGCCCCTCCTTGCCAAATGTGGACATTGTCCCAACAGCACCGCTCATCTTTCCAACAAACATCCTCTCCCCTGCCTGCTTCAGTCTTTCCTCCTGTCTGTCAATCTCTGACGCATAGAGGGCGAACTTCATACCATATGTTGTGGGAACTGCATGCTGTCCATGAGTCCGGCCTATACACACTCTCAGCTTGTTTTCCTCTGCAAGCACAAGGAGAATCTGCTTAAGGTGCTTGAGTTTTCTCTCAATAATCTTCATCGCATCTCTCAGTATGAGCGCATGAGCGGTATCCTCTATGTCATAGCTAGTCGCCCCAAGATGGACGTATTTCGCCGCCTCTCTACTGCACTGCTCACTCAAAGCCTTCACCATTGCCATGAGGTCGTGGTCTATCTCCCTCTCAATCTCCTTCACCCTACTCAGGCTCACATGCTTCGTGTTTGCTTTCCTCTCTATTTCCTTGGCAGCGCTTCTTGGTATCCTCCCAACCCTGGCCTGCGCCTTTGCCAGCGCAGCCTCAATCATGAGCCATTTTGCTAGCGTGTTCTCTTCATCGAATATTGCATTCATCTCGTTTTTATACCTCAAATCCAATGGTGAAACGGCCATCCTCCCACCTCACAAACTAACATGCATAACTAGTATATTAATAATCATTATTATAAATAGTATCTTGGCAAATTAGGAAGAGGTCAGAAAGCAAAAAGAGGTGGACAATTTGAGGAACATACTGGTAGAAGAATTACAACAGCTTCCAGTTGATAAGAAGATGGTTGAGGTTGTTGAAAGGAAAGGTATTGGGCACCCGGATCACATATGTGACGGAGCCATGAATCAGGTATCCATCGAGTTGAGCAAGGAGTATATAAAGAAATTCGGCCGCGTTCTGCATCATAACACAGATAAGTGTCTCCTAGCTGCTGGCAGGGCATCGCTAGCTTTCGGGGGGGGAAGGATAGACGAACCAATGTTAATAGTTATGGGGGACAGGGCGACATACGAGTCCGAAGGCGTTGAGATCCCTGTTGAAGAAATTGCGGTAAATGCCACAAAGAAATGGCTCAAGGAGAACCTTAGGTTTGTCGAGCCTGATAAGAATGTCCGTTTCCAGAATCAGCTGAGGAAAGGTTCGGCTGAACTTACTGATATATTCAGCAGGAAAAAAGGCATTCTTGATGCGAATGACACGAGTGCAGCCGTGGGATATGCTCCCATGTCCAAGCTAGAGAGGCTTGTGCTGGATACAGAGCTTTTCCTCAATTCGAAAGAATTCAAGAAGCAGCATCCTGAGTCTGGCGAGGATATCAAAGTGATGGGACTGAGGGTGCACGATGAATTTCATCTAACGGTTGCAATGGCATTTGTTGGCAGATTCATAGACTCTGAGCAGGACTACTTTAGCAAGAAAAAGGAGATGCTAGAAGAAATAAGAACTTTTGTAGCTGGGAAAGTTGGAAAGAAGTTCAAGGTCGACCTCAACACATTGGATGTTCACGGCAGAGGTTTGAACGGGATATATCTCACAGTGCTCGGGACGTCTGCAGAAGACGGTGACTGCGGTCAGGTGGGGCGAGGCAACAGAGTCAACGGCATTATCCCTCTGAACAGACCAATAAGCAATGAGGCTGCTGCGGGCAAGAACCCTGTCAGCCATGTAGGTAAGATATACAACCTTCTAACGCACAAGATGGCGAGCCATATACACGAAGAGATAGAGGAGTTTGATGAAGTCTATGTATGGCTTCTGAGCCAGATAGGGCAGCCCATAGACCAGCCAAAGGTCATAGCGGTACAGATAGTCAGTAAAGAGAAGAATTCTGACTCCAAATCGCTCTCACTGCAGATTGAGGAGATAATAGAAGAAGAACTGGGCGACATACAATCATTCTGCAAATCTTTGATTGAAGGAAAAATACCAGTGTGTTGAGCTGTGCAGGAGAGGCGGTCTAGGCAACGAGGATTGTGTAGAGCACATGCAGTATAACCAGGGCAACAACGAATATTGCGAGATACATCAGCAAATCCCCAGAAAGGAAGCTAAGCTCTCCCCTTATGTTAAACGAAGTATAAATCTTTGTGTTTGGTTCGTAGGGAAGTCTTGCCATATCTATGTTTCTGAATTCGCGCGCATCCTCAAGATTCAGGATCTCCCCTGGGTCTACTGCAACCCCCTCCATGGCCGTCTTAACCGCATCATTCTTAGCCAGCATCTTCACTTCGTCATAGGTGAAGTTCACCGGGATCACTATGCTCATTTCGCTCCCAGCGGGCCTGTAGAGCAGCAAAGACTTATTTTTAAGATTCATGCTATCCCCGATTACCCTGCCGAATTCGCTTGAGCTTTCAATTGAGGAGAGGTTCCCATTGCTCATCGCGTGCGGCACCAGTATCGGCACCCAAGAGTCATTATATCTCACCGTCTCCACTACTGCATTTGTCGGATCGGATACTTCCACATACGATATATTCATCGTACCCGGAGCATTTTTGTTTTTCAGCGGTCTGAGTATCCTCTCATCTTTGCTCAGCATCTTAACCTCGGCATCATTGAAATAGGATGATACAATCACAGCGTTCTTCCCATTCTGGCCGGTGTACAATAGCAGCCTATCCCCGCTTTCTAACGCTCTTTTGAAACCATTTTCCGCAAACAGAGCTCCCCTATCCTTCACTGTAATGTTCTCCGCTATTATTATGCTCTTGCCCCCGCTTTCAACGATCTCAATCTCTGGCGGTTTAATTATACTTCGAACGCTCTCATTCCCGCTGTTTACCATACTTAATGTGTTGTCCACCTGCCATCTGCTTGCAAATTCATTGTAGGAAATGGTGCTGGCTATGACTGCTATTACCAAAAGCAAACCTAAAAGTGACAACGCAGCACTTCTATCCATCCAATCCGCTCTCAGCCTAGTAAACTCTCTCCCCTACATAAACTTCAATTCCATTGGATGTTATCTTGAAAGGAGTGAGCACTTTGGAATGTTCGCACCCCCTCATCTTCAGGACTTCTATGGCGGATATCCTCCTCTCCTGCTGCTCTAATAGATATAGCAGTATGACTCCATCTGTAACAAAGTGCTCTATAGCGAACCTCACCGTATCCCTGTTCACGTTCTGAAGCTCTGCGGTGAGCATCGCTGTGCATCCTTTCTTCTTAAGGTCTCTGAGCAAGTTCAACACGGTTCTCCTGTACTCAAGATCATTATCAAAGAACAGGTTGAGTATTGATGCTGAGTCGATAACCACCCTCTTAATCTTATTGTCATCTATGACCTCATCCAACTTATCATGCAGTTTGCTGAATGTGTAGTAAGGGCTAACGCCAGTCTCGGGCATATCCACATGTATATACGACTCCTGCGTCACTAGCATAAGCTTCTTCTCCTTCACAAGCTGGTTGAACTTGCTCCATTTAGTGAATGTGGCATTGACGTTCTCCACAAGCGAATCTACATCCTCCTCCAAGGAGAGAAATAGCCCACTTTCACCGCCTACGGCACCGCGGTAGAGGAACTCCATGGAAAGGGAGGTCTTTCCAGTCCCGGGCCCTCCGCATATGAACACGTTATGTCGGGATGGTATGCCCCCTCCCAGCAGAACATCCAAACCCTTTATGTTTGTTTTTATCTTCTCCATAGTTCCACCTACTTAAACTCCCTCCAGTTGGTATCAAATTCCTTAAGCTTGAATGCTTTAACCCTGTAATAGGACCCGAGTTCATCACCTTCTTCCCTTATCTGGAATTCAATTATTCCGTCAAAAAGGCTCTCAACGGTGGAAAGCATCTGCGTTGATATCATCTCCCTCTCCATCATGAATATGCCAGTCGCACCAGCCTTCTTGATCTTCCTGAGGTTGGAGCTCAGGAACTCGCCCAGAACATCCGAAGAATATGCCGGTAGAAGCTTGTATAATATGTTGAAGTAAACGACCTCAGGCTTGTCTTCAAGTGCTTTCGTTATGGTCAGCGACATTTCAGTAATGTTCGGCTCAACTTTGAAAACTCCGATCTTGCTTCTATCCTGCCCGCTGAACCACTGCAGCTCGGTATCCGGTTCGTATGAGCATACTGCGACTTTCTTTCCCTTCTGCAGCTCAAGCTTTAGGAACCTGAGGCAGTACTCCTCTTTCCTGCTTCCGATTGGACCCTCAACAAGCAGGTTAGAGTTCCTCGGGATGTCTATCATATCCGATTTCTTAAATGACAGCTTCGGAGGTTTCCTTGGCTCCTCGCTCTCCTCAAGTTCTTTCGCGAGTCTCTTGGCTTTCATGAGTAGCGATTCAGTGATTTCCCTTGATTTGCTGTTGCCCATTTGGGAGATGGAACTGAATTCCGCATCAAATCTTGTCAGCACGGTTGATGCTGCGGCTGTATCATATTGGGGAAGGTCTTGGATGAACTTCCTCAGCCTTATCACCAGCGATGTGAATGGGTCCTCCTCACCCTCCTCCCCCTCTCCAAACTTTCCTACTTTAGCAGAAGTTTTCCTGTATATCGGCGTCTCTTCCGTCACCTCTCTGTTGAGTTCGAGCGCATACATCACGAGGTCGTGTGTAACAAGAGCAGCGAGCATCACGAACCCATTGAAGACAAGGGAGAGCCACACGACATTCACGAAGAGCGGGCTTACTTTCTTTGCGAACTCAGCAAACTGTCCGGTGTATAACATATCTATGTTGAAGAGTCTTATGGAGAAAATGACAGTGAGCAGTACTGCCGCCACTACGCAGCCTTTTACGATATTAAATATGGAATCTTTGGCATTCTTTTCCCTAGATATTAAGTGCACGAATATGAACGATGAACATGCAAAGAGGATTATGCCTATAATAAATCGGTCTATGCTAACGAAATCAACCGGGCCCTTTCCAAAGAGCAGTGCTGGAATCGAACCGGCAGCATAAACCCCCCCGTAGATATAGGAATCCGAGTAGCCTATGAGGACACCTATCGCATTCGCAATTGCAAGGAGGAGGAATGGTGTGAATGCGAATAGCAGTTCCTCGCTTCCAACTGGGACTACGAATGAGTTGGCAACTGCAAGGTAAGCCGCGAACCCAAGCGCGAGGTAGCAGAGCAGCTTGACTGGCCTGCTCTCCAGCTGTCTTACTAATATCGGCAGCACGGCGGCAGGGACGAGCAGCGCTGGCATATACTTGGGATAAGCATGCATCGTCCATACGGACAGCGCAACTACGGCAAAAGAAAGGAACAGCAGCACGTGTCGGTATCTATTCAGCTCCATCTATCCACCATATTCTATCTGTTATCTGTATATGCCGTAATATATAATCTTTCTCATTTTTGAAAGCAGTGATTGATCTTCCTGATGAGGAGGACGAAGTCCATACTGTCATTAGAGTACTTCCTGAATGCTTAAATACAATAAATCCCTAATTTTAAGCGTGTTTGTTAAATACGCAAAAGAGACTAAGATAGAGAATAAAGTAGCTACAGTTCCGCCAGCCGGGCTTCTGAAAGACAAGATTCTGGATAGACCCGAAGTGAAGACCGCAACATACTCCAAAAAGCCGGAAAATAAAGAGTTGGTGAACTGGCTGATGAAGGAGTTCGATATGCCGAGGCCTGATGCAGCGTATTGGACATTTTCCTCCACCCCTGAACAGAAAGAGCTAATCAGGCCGCTGAGAAAGATGCTTCCAGAAGAACCCTTCGAAACCTTGAATATACTTCTAACTGAAGTTCCACCAGACACGCTTCGAAAAAACCTAGGAACTCTGAATGAACATCTGGATGAATATGATGTTCCTACTTCCAAGCTCATCCATCTCCTTAGGAAAAACTCGCAGGATCTAGAAGAGAGCATTCAGACTATGCAAAGTGGCCGATCAAGAAAGTATCAGAAAAATGTTGCAAAGAAGATATTGGAATATATTAAGAAATCCGCAGGGGTGGAGACTATAAACTCTGAGACTATAGGAAAGGTGCGGGAGAAGCTCTCAGAATGGACCGTATCATACGAGAAAAAGGCAGAAGCGGTGGGAATCGATAGGACGTCTTTTTCTCTTGTTCAGAACGTTTTGAAGAAGAACCCCCCCTTCCGCTTCAAGAGGCTCCTGCACGAGATTTACTCCTTTGATGAAAATGAAATAACCATGCGCGAACTTCTCGAAAGAGCAGGAGTGGCGAATAATCTTCATTATCTCCGCGTCTTTCCTATTATAGAGGAGCTTGGGTTAATCAAGCGACACACCAGCTATTTCTGGAATAAGTACCGGCCTGGTTTCTCCCAAGAACCCATGAAAATCACGTGGAAGAACAAAGAAGAGATGAAGAAGATCTGGCCACGCATAGAAGAGTGGGGGGAGAGCATCAGACCGCCAGATAAGATCAAGAAGAGGCGGGGCGAGTTGCTCAAAGAAACTCTTGCGATACTCGACAGGAAGAACGTTGAAGAGCTGACCAAAGCCGATGAAAAAAACATCAAGAACCTCTCTGCGATAGATTTTAAACTGAAGGGAATAGTGGTAGGAAGACATGCAGTAGGACAAGAAAAGAGATTACTCTTGAAACATGTTGCCTTGAATGAATCTATGAAAGAGAAAACCAAAGCCAGAACGCCAGACCTTCGGCATAAGGTGATGGCACCAACACTAGAGGGAACCAAGCAGAAAATACTCCAGTATATAGACGAGCATCCGGATAGGGTTCTGAAACTCACAGATGAGCGCTTCGGAGAAATCACGGTCGTGAGACTCCCGAGGAACTTCTACAAAGACCTGGGGGAAACAGAGGAGACACATCCCAAAGTCTTATTCGCATTAAAAGCACTTAAGGAAGAGGGAAAGCACCTGTTTTTCCACGATGGGGAGGTTGGCTCCTACACCAAGGATAGGAAGCTGGTAACAGAATTTCAAGCGAAAGTCCTGAACTCGTGCTTCGACCCTGCCACAGGTGAATACATAAGGCTTGGTACCAAGGAAATCGCGGCAAAGACCGGGCTGAAACAATCTTCCGTACATTCTATCATCTTTTCACTCGAAATGCGCGGCTACACATTCGCAAAGAAGAAAGAAGAGTCCAGATTCAGTGAGAAATCAAACCCTTAAAAGAGTGGAGAGCTGGGAATTGAACTCATGAAACTATTACGAAAAAAGAATGGAAGAGATTCTTGAAAAGTACTGTGGATTTGATAATGTAATACTCATAACAAGGCAACCGACGTAAGCAAAGCGCTACCCAAACCAGCTCTCGAGACTGCTCTGCTTGCCCTTCTCAGATAATGCCTTGATCATCGCATCAACCGTGCTTCTCGTCCTCTCCTCTGAGAAATTATGCTCCTTGCACAGAAATTCCACAATCCCCTTCCCATCGGGTTCGCCAAACTTCAAATCGCATCCCTCATCAACCAGAGGATGGAGGAATATTCTCTCAACTTCCGATGGGTCTACCTCCATATCCCCCGCTAACTTTCCAAAAACTCCCTCAAATGAGTTGCTTTCTGAAACCATTTTCAGGGCTTTCTTGGGGCCTATCCCCTTCACTCCGCAGTTAAAGTCTGTTCCGACAAGTATGCCAATCCATATGAGTTTTCTCCTGTCAAGTCCCAGTGCCTTCAGGCTTTTTTCGAGCTCTATGACCTCAGTCTTTACCTCAACATAGACATCCTTTCTTGGAAGTTTTCTCCTTCCGCTCATTGTCAGGTTTCTCACAAGGCGGGGTGCCCCAAAAAGCAACGCATCGAAGTCCTGGGACGCGCATGCGTAGACCTTCCCTTTCTCTGCCAGCACTGCAGCTTGCGCTTCACCCTCTCCTGGTGCCTGAATTGCCGGCAGCCCCATAAGCTCCACAAGTCTCTTGGCATCCTCCACCATCTCCTTGCTCAGCTTTGAGGATGCTTGTGCGTATACCCTCGCCTCCGCCAGCTCGCCCCTCCTCAGCGCATCCTTCCACCGGTCCTCTGCCTTCTCTCTAACCTCCTTTCTTCCCTCAAGCACGGACCTCTTGAGCTTGGGAGGCTCTCCATCGAATACGTAAGCAGGTTTTACACCTGCCTCAATCAGCTTTGCTGTCCTGTAGAAAATGCCGGATAGATGGCTTGTTATCCTGCCCTTTGAATCCATAAGAGGGGTTCCGTCGGGTTGCCTTATTATGGAGAGAAACTGGTAGAGCGCATTGTAGGCATCTATTGCCATTGTCTTACCGCTGAGAACCTCCAGCGATATCTCCTCCTTGTGGACTAGCTCCCCCAAATCCACTCCCATTTTATCATCTATTTCCTCTTAACGACAACTACATCCCCAAGAGTGAGCTCCCCCTTCTTCTCCTTCTTTGCTGGAAGGTGCTCGTGCTTTATTTCCTCGAAAAGTTTTATTCCCAGCGCCCTCTCAAGCTTCAATGCCAAAGCCTCAGTTGGAATTGTCTTCTCAGCCTCTATCCTCTCAAGAAAAGATTCCTTCTCATTCACCAGTTCAGCCAGCACTTTTCTCTCTATCTTCATCTTCCCTCTTGCTTCCCTTATCCTCCTTCCGAAATCAGCAGCAATGTCAATCTCTGATTCCTCCTTCTCCACACTCAGCCTTCTTTTAAGCACTGGTGCCGGGGCGGAGAGTACCTTACCGTGCCTGGCGCAGCTGGCGCACACATGAAGTTTGGCGCCCTCAACAAGTATGAAGAAACCGCCCTCAGGGGCCCCGCACATCTCGCACTCTCCCATAATCCTGCTTTGGGCTTAAAGATATTTAATAGTTTTCTGTAAAAGTATGTTGCAAGAGCTATGATAAAAAAAATCCTGGCGGTTCTCACCACTGCTTTATCAGTATTCGCCTTCTATGAGGTTGTGGTAAGTCCCCTCAATGGAATAATGAAGTTCTTAATCTCAGCAGTCCTGCTTTTTCTCTCAGGAATGTGCCTGCAGAAGCTGCTTAACCTGAATGGGGAGAAAGGCCTCATAATACTGGCAACAGAGAGGGGAAAGAAATCCCTTGACAGGTTGGCGAGATGGAACCCCGGCTTCTGGATAGGCATGGCCGCGTTCGGCATGGTCATGGGATTTGGAGTCAGCTCTGTCCTGCTATTCAAAAAAATCCCTAAGAAGACATTCGAGTTCTCATTGCTTGTCCTAATGCTCTCTTCACTTTTTGTTCTGCCGTTTGTGCTGCCAGTTGCCATGAGTATGATACAGCTGCCTGTCAAGATATACGCCGTGCAGAGCTCTGTCTCAGCCGGGCCATCACTCGTATCAATTCTGCTCTATTACCTTGTATTCTTCTGTCTTGTTCTTGGAGGCTTTTGCCTTGCAGGTGTCCTAAGTCTTGCGGGCTATAGCTTACTCATAGTATACAGCATCCTTATGAAGCTCCTCTCCCTTCTAGGCAGTCCTGCCGGAAATGCTGCAGCTCTCAGCAGGATAAGCCCGGGTGCAGCACCCATAATTCCCGGAATAAATCTACCGTTTTTCGAAGGTGTGCTCGCCCTAGCAGTTATACTCTTCTTCCATGAGCTCTCCCATGGAGTTCTGGCCAGGTTGGAGAAGATAAGGGTTAAGAACAGCGGGCTTGTGCTGTTCGGCTTCCTGCCGATAGGGGCGTTTGTCGAGCCTGACGAGGAACAGCTCAAGAAGAGCAATGTGGAGAAGCAGAAGAACGTCCTTGTAGCAGGCTCATCAGCGAATCTGATACTCTCGCTTGTATTCTTCGTACTCTTCCTGGGCTACTGGTTGCTGATACTCACCACATATCCGCCTCCGAATTCCTACCTTGCTCAGCGCGTGCTAATCTCCGAAACTCTCCCGGACTATCCGGCATACGGAATACTGAAGCCAGGAATGGTTATCAAGCAGTGGAATGGGGTTGAGATACACAGCCTGGATGATTTCTCCCAAGCATCAAACTTCACAAAAGAAAATGATACAGTGAGTGTAGTAACAGATGCCGGCTCCTTCTTGCTGAAAGCAGGCAAAAACGGGAAAGTGGGCGTAACCACGTTCAGCGATGGAAATTTATCGGGATGGGTAAAAGAATTATCATACCAGCCAGGCAGATGGTGGATTCTATTTTTATACAATTTCATAGGTCTGACATTTGTGCTCAATTTCCTGGTTGGTTCAGTCAACCTACTGCCGATTCCGCCTTTCGACGGATATAGGATTGTCTCTCTTGTTGTGAAAGATGAGAGGCTTATCAAAGCAATTGCAGTAGCGATGATTTTCTTCTTCTTCCTGAATCTCCTTCCCTGGGCTTGGCAGTAGCAGTTAAACTTCCCCAAGGCTCCAGTTAGCCCCTCTTTTTGGCCTGCCCACAATATATGGGCTCTTTATGCCCGTGAATATAGCTATTGCCTCTATCTTGCCCTCATAGCTCCTGTCCAACCTGGCGCCCCATATTACATTTGCCGTAGGCTCCACCTCGTCTGTAAGAAGCTCGCCGATCTGGTTTGCCTCACCCAGCGTCATGTCCCCTCCTCCTGTTAGGTGAAGCAGAACCCCGCTTGCGCCTTTGTAATCCACATCAAGCAGCCTGTGGTGTAGCGTATTCTTCACAACCTCCTGCACCCTGTCAGTCCCCTTAGCCTCGCCAACTGCAATCATTGAGACTCCTCCGCCGCCCATTATCGCCCTCACATCCGCAAAGTCTATGTTTATCAGGCTCGGTGTTGTTATAGTCTCTGTTATGCCCCTCACGGCCCTTGCGGTTATCTCGTCCGCAACGTTGAACGCCCTGTCTATCGGCAGGTTCGGGAAGAACTCGACAAGCCTGTTGTTGTCTATCACAATTATGGTATCTGCAGATCTCCTCAGCGCTTCTATGCCCGCTTCCGCCTTCTTCAGCCTCGCCCTCTCGAGTTCGAATGGGTAGGTTACCATGGCGACAACTATAGCGCCCTGCTGCTTTGCAATGTCCGCTATTGCGGGAGCAGCTCCCGTGCCCGTTCCTCCACCCATGCCCGCTGCTATGAAAAGGAGATGCGTATCCGCGAGTATGGTCTCAATCTCCTGCTTTGATGCTTCCACCGCTTTCAAAGCAACTTCAGGATATCCCCCAGCCCCCAACCCTCTTGTTATGCTCTGCCCTATGAGGACCCTTTTTGCGCTTTCTGATATGACGGAAAGGTGCTTCTTGTCCGTGTTCACAGCTATGAGTTCAGCCCCCCTTATTCCGGCCTTTGCAAGCCGGTTTATAGTATTACATCCGGCTCCGCCGACTCCCATTACGACTATCCTGGGAATTGACAGATCCTCCCCGACTCCACTGCCGGACTCCTTGAGAGCTTCCTGTATTATAGATTCCATACGTGAGCACCTCCATAAACTGTTGTTGGCATGTATGTAGTATCAAAGAGGTAATATATAAAATTACCACTCTCACCCCACCGCTAAAGGATGCAGGATGTGCCGCTCAGGTTGTTAAATTGCCTAAACTCCAATTAACCAATATGTTTAAGAATACATTTTTTCAAAAGTGCGTACGTGGCGAGTCTAGATAGGCTGAGGAAAGGGCAGGTCTGGTCGTACGACTTGATGATGAGCTCAATCCTATTCGTAATAGCCATGGGAATCCTTGCATTCTTCTGGTGGAGCGCAAGGACAAACATGACCGAAGAAAAAGATACCATGACTCTTGAATCCATCAAGGTTGCGGATAATCTTGTTTCACCAGGAAGCCCTACAGATTGGCAATCATCTATTGATGTGAATGACCAGAGCACCTGGTCGAATGTCCAGCAGATTGGGCTGGGGCGGAGCTGGAGTGCGAGTGACAGTAATGTGCTCTCGATTGATAAGTTATATTCGTTCCAAACGATGAGCTCTAACAACTACTCGCTTACAAAGAGCAGGCTACGGTTACGCTATGATTACTACGTCCAGTTTATAATCCATAACGGCAATGGATCGGATCAGGTCGTTAAGCTCAATGGGTCTGACCTGGAGGTTGGCAAGCCGTATGACGAAATTACTGCCAGGATGATAGCTAAAACCGATAGAATAGTATTATACAACCATTCACTAGTAATAATGAGGGTTATCCTATGGAGCGAATCTCCGTGGGATTGATAGGTTATTTATATATATCCTAAAGTGAATATTATGCTTTAGATGGGGTGGTTAGATGAACAAAAGAGCACAGGTTGCCCTCGAATTTCTCACAACCTACGGCTGGGTGATAGTAGGAGTTTTGCTGCTTTTCGCAGTCCTGTTCTACTACGGGAGTTTTGACCCAACAAGGTTCATGCCAAATCAATGCAACTTTGAGCAGGGTTTGCAGTGCACAGCTTATAGATTCCAGGGCGCTACTTCACCAGCCTCCCCCACGAGACTCATACTCCAGTTCTCAAACAACTTTCCATACGACGTAGCATTCTCAGGCAATGGGTCCGACATAACGGTTGAGAATGTCGGCAATATCGGCAAGCAAACCTACATCGGAAACTGCTCCCCGATGTTCCCAAATATTGCGAAGAGGAACACCCTAATTACCTGCGTATTCAATATATACAACCCGAACTCCATGCCCTCCGCAGGAAAGAAAATCAAATTCCAGGTTGAGCTTAACTATACGAATTGTATCACTGACCCCAACTACCTGGTAAATGGGAGCTGCATGTTCGGTACCAACTACACGACCAAGGGAACAGTCCTAACACCACTTGAGAGCAATATTTCGCAGACCTACGGTTACTGCGGTGATGCCGTCTGCTCTTCTTCCGAAAACCCCAACAACTGCCCATCAGACTGCCCCCCGCCCACGACCATACTACTCAATGTTTCGCCCAACTTAGTGGTAGCTGATGGAACCAACTACTCAAATGCTACAGCAAGGGTCTTTGACAAAAATGGGCAGGGAATAGAGGGCATTGAAGTCGCCTTCATTTCAACCCCAATCGGAATTGTTAGCGATTACTCTGCTACTACGGACCAGAACGGTAAGGCGTCAGTCCGCATAACCTCAACTGTTGCTGGAACTGCTGATGTGAGGGCAACATCCTACGGAATTTACAACCTCACAAAACTAACATTCGCCCCGTCAGTAAACCTCCAGTTCAGCCCCTTTGATGACTACACCTGCAATGGTTCTTACTTGGTAATTCGAGTTGTCGATTCCAATGGCGCGCCAGTGACTGACATCCCTGTAAATTTCCTTCTCAACGTAAGCCCTAGTATCGCAACTATAAGCCCAAATCCTGAAGTCACTGACATATCAGGGTATGCGATCTCCTATCTAAAAATAATGAATCCAGTTACTACGCAATTTAACATGAATGTGACCGCATTTGTTGACATTCCCACTTACAATATCCACGTAAACTCCTCCCAGGTAGTGCATGCAGTACAATGCCAGGCATGCGGTGCACCTACCCAGGGTGACTGGATAATCGACAAGAAGGTTGATTGCGAGAATACCACAATAGCTCTCAACGGAAACCTTAACATATCCTTCGATGCTGCGTACATACACAATTGGGGTGACCTCACATTCAAGAATGTGTCATTGGTAATAAACTCCCAAAATTATAGTTTGCACGGGATATACATGAATAGGATGGCACGATTCAGCGTATTAGACAATGATAACAATCCCGACACAAATTTAGATGCTTCAAACATCGGATCTAATTTTTCATTTTATCCATTCTGGTATCATTACACGGCTGACTATCCATTCATATTCAACGTAGGGCCAACTGCTGACAAATTTATCATGAAAAACTCCAACCTGTATGGACCAGGTTTCTACAGATTATGGAGAATATGCTATCACTATCTACCCAGTCAACTTGACAAATGTTACTGGACTCTACCTTTCGTTAACCTATCAACGATAACAGACTACCAAACCGGACTTTTTGTATCTTCCAGCAACAGCATCATCCAGAATAATACTTTCTGGACACCATACCACGGAATTGACTCCAGCGTCATAAGCACCATCATACTAAATGGCTCGAGTAACACCACAATAACCGGGAATATATTCGGATCTGATGAGGAATTTCCACTTGTAAGTGGCGGCGTAAGTACTGCAGTTCTATTGGCTAACTCCTCCAATAACAACGTATCAAACAATACTATAATAACAATGACAAACTATCACTTAGAACCTTTCAACTTCACAAACCCCGCGATAATCCTTTACCATGCGAGCAACAATACTATATCATCTAACTACATAACTGGTATTCCTCAAATTCTTTATACAGGGGCAATACCGGCTTGGTATAGTCCCAGAGACTTCCCGCAACCAATGTCGGGTCCAGCCGTATCGCTGAGTGAGGCGCAACCGGCATATTATACTAATCCACCACCGCTGCCGCCACAGCCCCAATACCCGAACTACAATTCTACCGGATCAGTGCCGCCAGGTCCAGCCGTATCGCTGGGGGAGGCACAGACATGCCCTCCTTATTGCATACCGGATCCACCAGATCCCCAATACCCCGAATACCAGCTTATTGGCATACCAGTGCCGCCAGGTCCAGCCTTATTGCTGATGGATGGCTCAACAGGCAACTACATCGCCAATAACTATCTCACGGGGTTCTCTTACGAGGTTCTTCTCTCATCATCCAACCAAAATACGTTCTATAACAACCAAATACTCAATTTCCAAATATACGCTGCAACAACAAGCCTGTTTACCCAAACAGCTGGGATTTATGCTACAAATTCCTCGAATAACATATTTGAGAATAATTACCTGTACAACGGTTCACTTGTTGATGCCTATGGATACTACCCACCTACACCTTCATATCAAATTTACCTAGAGCAGGCGCTGGGTAACAGTTTCATAAACAATACTCTGGGCAGGTATCCAAATCAGGAATACCTTCCCTGTAATGCTGGAAGCTACGATATCCTAGTTAACTCGTCACAATCTAACTACTTCACAAAGAATAAATTATACGGATGCGGTTCCATGAAAGTGTTATCGAGTCCAAACACTGTGGTGGACCAAATGGTTATGAACCGTAGCGCTATGAATAGTAACCCACAGGATTCACTTAGCTTCGTATACTCCCCAGGTTCAAACGTAACCAATAGCAGCAACATCACTAACATGTCTTTCAGCTACTGCGGAGCAGGTAACAACATACTGGAAAACAAAATAACCGGAATCAATTCAAGCTACGGGATACTCATTGATAGCTCGAACGCCACCATCTCTAGCAATGCGATTGGGTTAATGGGTTGTCAAGCACTTAAGAATGGAATACTCGCAACCAATTCTTCCATAATAATGTCCAACAACAACCTAACAAACTTCACTGTTGCAGGTATATACATAGATAACCACAACAAACCATCCCTAACAGGCTCAATCCAAGGTAACAATATGACTAACATAGGGAGATGCAACACTGGATCCAGGGTATATGGAATAACCACATGGAATGCAGCTCCTGTTAACATTACTAGCAATAAACTTTACTCGTACGCCTCCGCCCCCACGTACTGTGGGGGGATATACTTCAATTACTCAGTGCCAAATGTCACATCCAACATAATATCAATGCCCGTTACTTCCATTGCTATTTTCTGCACCACAGGCACATATCCCACACTAGTAAACAATGTTATGACTGGCCTAAACAGCACCTGTGTTCCTTAATAAAGCTTTGAGATAATGCTCGGGCGATAGTGGAACACTGTGCTATCCTATTTACCTAGGTAACTTTATTTCGGGATAATGCAAAAAGCATTGCAATCTATAACAATTTTATACAATGAATTCACATTAATAGCATGCAGAAAAGTGGCATCGTAGAGACCGGTCCAAACTCTGAGAAGACTGATAGCGAGGCTACCCCAAGAATAAAGAATGACTTGGAGGGCACGCGGCGCAGGATTACAATCTCCGACATATTCCAGAGAAAGCGCGCTAACAAGCAACCACCAGCAGAACTTCCAACAAAGAAGAAATTTAAGGATGGCATAGACGACATTTTCGAGCATTCCGAGAAAGCCCAGCCAAGCAAGCCTATCAATGTAGGTGCCGGCGTTGCCGATTTATTCAAAACTGAGGAAGAACGACCTGTCCCGTCTTGAGTCCATGAAACAGGATATCATATCCGGACTGAAGAATAATAAGAGTCAAAGCGGTGAGATAGAAAAGTTGGTTGATGAAACTAACAAACTTTTTTCTGATATAAAGCATAAGAGCAAGGAAGGCCTGGTAACAGCCATGGGCAGCAGGCTTGAGGGAGTTGCAGGTTCAGCTTCAGCTCTTGTGCTGGGTTTGACTGTATTCAAGCCATTTTTAGATGGGGCTTCGAGTTTGATTGATTCATTCGTGCTTATGCAGCCAATCCAACCACAACCCTACCCTGCAGCTCTCATTTCCTACGCAACAAAACTTATTGTTGGCGGGATTAGCTATATAATCGGCAGCTCCATAGCATCCTACATATGGGACGCTGCTTATAACAACTTGCGCAGTGACTCCCTTACCTGGAAAAGAGGATTAGAGAAGGATGAGCTTAAAGAGAGGGCGGAAAATCTGCTCAAAAAATACCTAAGAGCGAGCATTGATTACTTCGAGTAGAACTCCACAAGCTTCCTTATCCCTTCATTGAGCTCATACCTGCTGACAAACCCCAGCTCCCTCTGCGCTTTCTCGGTGCTGGCGCCTGTTACGGGAACATAGTTGTGCACTGGGTTGAGGATATGCTTTGGCTTTATGTTCTTCCCAAGATGCTTGTTCAACAGCTCAACAACCTGGTTGAATGTCGTAATGCTTCCGGTACCTATGTTATAAGCCCCACCTGCCTTGCCACTCTTCATTGCCCTGAGGTTCGCATCAACCACATCATCAACATAGGTGAAGTCCCTTGCCTGGCTGCCATCTCCATATATCACTGGCTTCTGTCCCTTCTTCATAACCCACAGGAACTGCGAGATTATGTTGGCAAATCTTCCCTTGTGCAGCTCGTTAGGGCCGTAAACCGAAAAATACCTCATGCCTATGCTCTCCACTCCATGCTCGTCAAGGTACTGCCTTGCGCATATCTCCATAACATATTTTGATATCGTATAAAATGATTTAGGGACTACATTCATGCTCTCTATATGCGGTGGAGTCAGATCATGGTACAAGGAGCTTGTGCTTGCGTATATCACCCTCTTGACACCGCTCTTCTTTGCACCCTGCAGCACATTCATGAATCCCCTTAAGCTGACGTCCATTGCGTAACGGGGATCGTTGTCGAACATGGGTGCACTGCTGCATCCAGCCTCGTGGAAGACATACTCGAACTTGCCTTTCCTGAAAAGCCCGTCCGTTAGCTTCTCATCTCTTAGATCCATCTTGTAGAACTTCACATCTAGTCCTTTGAGATTATCCTTCCTTCCTAGGAAAAGATTATCCGCCACTGACACTTCGTGCCCGAGTTCCACAAGCCTCTTGGCGATATTGCTGCCAATGAAACCTGCTCCTCCGGTTACAAGTATCCTGCCCATAAAACCACGTTTTATAATTCACAGTCAGTTTATTAAACACTTCAGCTTATACGGTAAGTCTTATTAAACTTTTATTACTCAATAGTAGACACTCAACGTGAATTCTATGGAAATTCCCAATATCTATAAATCCAAAAACTACAAACTTCTGATAATCATACCGGCACTACTCATCCTGGTGTCCCTATATTTCATACCCAAGATTCCCACAGGCTTGGACCTGCGTGGAGGGACACTGCTGACAATAAGCACAAACAGCTCATTTGATGAAAATGCGCTTCAGGACTCACTCACGAGAGAGCTTGGGGTGCGTGATGTATCCATAAACAACGTGCAAGGCCCTCTTGGAAGAACAGTCGAGGTAGAAATAGAGCAGAACGAAAGGATAGCCGCAGGAGAGAAGGATATGAGGGGCTTCTATGCAAGCGTTGAGACGGTCAATGGGCTGGAGTATGATATATCACGTTTCACTGCAGATCTGGAAAGAACCAACATCACCCAGGCTGAGAAGGATGAGGACCAGAGAAGCTTGAATGATGCGCAGGCAAAACTCCCCGCATCACGGCAGGAGATGTACTCCCTGGCAGATTCCGTAATTGCCGATTACGAGTTCTTTGTCGGAAAGGTTGACAGGAGCAATGCAACTGATACGACGACTTTGGAAAGCCTGCTCGCAAATACCTCCATAAATGCCAAGCAGAAATACCAGGATAAGATACTCTCAGTTATAAAATCCCACATGACGGTTGAGCAGTTCAGCCTGCAGGATGTGAGCCCATCGCTCAGCGAGTTCTTCGTAAGCAAGACACAGGAGGTGGTGCTCTATTCGTTTGTGCTCGCAGCCATAGTTGTCGTGATTATTTTCCGCTCCCTCATTCCATCCGCAGCTGTTATAGCAGGTGCGCTGACTGATATAATAATAGCCCTGGGGGGGATGGGCCTTTTCCAGATACCGCTGAGCCTTCAATCAATAGCAGCGCTTCTGATGCTTATAGGATTCTCGCTTGATACAGACATACTTCTGACAACACGAGTGATGAAGAGGACAGAGGGCACCCCCCGTGAAAGAGCATATGAAGCCATGAAGACGGGTGTGATGATGACGCTTGTGTCAATAATCGGCTTCTCTGTACTGTTTATGCTTTCATTAGCCACGCAGATATCCACGTATTACCAAATATCCGCAGTTGCCATATGCGGGCTTGTTGGGGATATATCTGCAACATGGTGCACCAACGCTGTGATAATTTTGTGGTATGTTGAGAGGACTGCCAAAGGTGCTAAAAAATGAAATACAAAGCGCTCCTAAGAGAGCCGAGAATAATTGTCCTGCTTGTCGTCATTGCTATAGCATGCATACTGGTAGCCAACTTTGGGTTACACTTCGGGCTGGAGTTTGAGGGCGGAATTAGGATACCCGTCTCACTTGAAAAGCCAGTCAACCCGCTCGTCATGAGCGATATAATAAACACAATAAAGCTCAGGGTGACGAAATACGGCATGTCGCAGGTGAATGTGAAGGGGATAGGCAACTCCGAGGTATACGTAGAGCTTCCGCATGGGGATGCCCGCCAGCTTACTGAAATCGAGAACATACTCAAGCAGCAGGGAAAGTTTGAGGGCATAGTTGACGGTAAACTCGCGGTATCAGGAGCGGACATGATGCCCGGAAGCATACAGGAGAGCCAGCCAACCACACAGGGAACGGATGTAAAATGGGCGGTCTCATTTGCAATAAACCAGGATGCTGCCAGAAAGTTTGCAACAGTTGTCTACGGAAAAGCCAACTACCCCGTCTACATGTTCCTCGACAGGTATGAGGATTCAATAGTTGTTATCAAGAGGAGCGACCTGCTCTCCACCAACATAAGCGTCAGTGAGGCTGAGGCTGTTAGACTTCTGGAGAAGGCGGGGATGAAGGAAAACGACTCGATAAAGGTATTCATAGAAGATGATTTCCCCTTAATAAACCAGACAATTGCATCCCTGAATTCAACAAAGAAGACAGCCATAATATCCCAGGCTGCCGACCCCTCGGTTGTGAAGGCGCTGCAGGCGATGAACTACCAAGTGATAAACAAAACCCCTGATGAAATGAAGCCCAATTTCTATGTCTCAGGTGACGAGGGAGTGAAGCTGAACGGCTGGGGTGCTATAAACTTGCTCTCTGCGCCAGTTCTAAGTACAGATATAACCCAAGGCAGAGTGAACCAATTCTATGAAGTAAACGGATTTGCTCCAAGCGCCCTGAGCTTTGACAAGAAGCAGGCTGCCGCCATTCAAGAGTCCAAGAAGCTCAAGAGCATACTGAGCGGAGGAGCCCTGCCTGTCAGGATAATGCTGGGCACCCCCACGACCATACCCGCCCCTCTTGGCGAGGAATTCCTTAAGTACAGTGCAGTCGGTGCTCTTGCTTCTGCATCCGCTGTCTCCTGCATGATATTCCTGCGTTATAAAAAGCTGAATATAGTCCTGCCGATAATCGCCACGATCCTGCTTGAGATGAGCCTTACGCTTTCTGTTGTCGGAACCGTGCTTGGCACAATTGACCTGGGTGTCATGGCAGGTGTCATAGGTGCAACTGGCGCTGGAGTCAACGACCAGATAATCATAACAGACGAGATGCTTGGTGGAAGGAAGGAGGGAGAGAAAGAGGAGCGCCAAATAAAGGCGAGCATAGCAAGGGCGTTCTTCATAGTCCTGACAGTCGCGTCCATATCCATAGTCGCCATGATTCCCCTCCTCTTCTCGGGACTTGTCGAGATAATGGGTTATGCGCTCTCGGTTATAATCGAAGTAATAATAGGTGTTACGATAACAAGGCCAGCTTTCGGAGCATTCTTGGAGAAGCTGTTCGAGAAGTAGTCACTCTATAAGTGTTCCTGCATCTCCTTTCATCGCATCCTCCAAATACTTGGGGCTTGTGATTATTGTTTTCCCCCCTTTTAGAGCGAAATCTATTGCTGCCTGAACTTTCGGTCCCATGCTGCCAGGGGCGAAATGGCCCTCCTTCAAGTATCTGGCTGCATCCTCTGGTGTCGTCTTCCTAAGCTCCATCTCGCATCCTCTTCCCTTCCGGTAGTTCAGGAAGACTGCTTTGATATCTGTCAATATGATGAGCATATCCGCCTTGACATCCTCAGCCAAGACAGCAGCCGCCAAATCTTTGTCTATGACTGCCTCAACTCCCCAGAACATGTTCCTCCTTTTGACAACTGGTATGCCCCCTCCACCCGATGCTATGACAATCACGCCGCCCTTGATCATCCTACTTATAGCATCCTTCTCGACAATCTCCTTTGGCCTTGGCGAGGGCACCACCCTCCTGTACCCCCTTCCCGCATCCTCCTTGAAGAGAGAGCCTGTCTGCCTGCTGAGCTTCCCAGCTTCCTGCTTTGAGTAGAACGGGCCTATCGGCTTTGTTGGGTTCTTGAAAGCCTCATCTGTCTCGTCAACACGCACCTGTGTGACAATAGTTGCAACCGGTCTGTTAATCCCCCTTTTAATAAGCTCTGCCCTCAGGGCCCTCTGAAGCATGTAGCCTATCTCGCCCTGGCTCTCTGCAACGCACACATCGAGCGGCATTGCAGGTACCTCGTCTCTCCCCTTCTCCTGCTGTATGAGTATGCTGCCAACCTGCGGTCCGTTTCCATGGGTGATTATCACTCTATAGCCTCTCTCAATAAGGCCTGCTATGCGCTTGGCTGTCCTCCTGGCGTTTTCAAGCTGGGCATCAAAAGTCCCGCTCTCCCCTTTCCTCAAGAGCATGTTGCCTCCGAGAGCGATAACGAGAGTCTTCATAATGCTTATTAAAATGTTGATTATTAAATGTTTGGTGGGAGAGGATGATAAAAGCAATCATATTCGACTTTGACGGGGTGGTAGCGCACAGCGAGCCGCTCCACAGGAAATCCTTCAACATGACTCTCAAGCAGCTTGGCATAACCATACCACGGAAGCTATACTGGGAAAAGTATGTCGGGCTTGGTTCCCTGAGCATAATGGAGGATATCTTCAGAACTCATGGCATAAGAAGGAGCGCCAGGTTCTGGGTGGGGAAGAGGATGAAGGTGTTCAGGGAGCTCGTGAAGAGGGAAGGCGTAAGGCCTGTCAAAGGGTTCATGAAATTCAACAGGCTTCTTGACAAGATAGGAATGAAGAAGATAATTGCCTCAGGCGGGTACAGGAAGAACGTTCTGGTAATGCTGAAGTACCTCAAGCTGGACAGGGAGTTCCAGTTCATCTCAAGGGAGGATGTCAAGAAAAGGAAGCCGGACCCTGAAGCCTTGCTGCTTGCCGCAAAGAGATTGGGAGTGAAGCCTTCAGAATGCCTTGTCTTTGAGGACTCTCCCTATGGGATTGAGGCTGCGAGGAGGGCTGGGATGAAATGTGTTGCCCTTACCACTTCCCTTCCCAGGAGGTATTTCAGGAAGAGCTGCATTGTGGTGAAAGACTTCAGAGAGGTAGATTTGAATTTTTTGAACAGGGTGATTGATTGAAGGTCAAGGTTGAAGGGAAGGTTCTCAATTATAAGAATATCTGGTTTGAAGGAGGAAAGCTTCACTTCATAGACCAGACTAAACTGCCCTTCAAGTTTTCAATTTTTACCTCGAATAATTACAGACAGACTGCAGCTGCAATCAAGGAGATGAAAGTCAGAGGAGCTCCGGCTATAGGAGTTGCTGCTGCTTATGCTCTAGCACAGGCTGCGCTTGAGTTCGAAGGGGAGAACCTTGACGGCTTTGTTGCCCATATCAAAAAGGCTTCCTCAGCCATGAAGGGGACGAGGCCGACTGCCGTGGATTTGTTTAATGCAGTTGATGAAATCCTAAAAGTTCTGGAAAAAGGCAGGAATGTGGAAGATTGCAGGGAGCTCATTCTTAACAAAGCTGAAGCTCTCGCCGAGGGGAGTCTTCAGGCATGCAGGAGGATTGGTGCGAATGGGGAGAAGCTGGTAAAAGATGGCTCATCCATCCTGACACACTGCAATGCAGGTGCACTCGCCTGCGTTGATTATGGAACTGCTTTAGCTCCTTTAAGGCTGGCGCATTCCAGAGGAAAGAAAATATTTGTTTTTGTCGACGAGACCCGACCTAGGCTGCAGGGTGCATTAACCGAATGGGAGCTGCAGAATGAGGGTATCCCGCATGCGGTGATTGTGGACAATGCGGCTGGCTTCTACATGCAGAGAAAAGAGATAGATCTGTGTATAGTGGGGGCAGACAGAATTGCTGTTAAAAATGGTTATTTTGCAAACAAGGTTGGGACCTACGAGAAGGCAGTCCTTGCAAAAGAGAATAACATTCCTTTCTACGTAGCTGCTCCAATGAGCTCATTTGATTTCAGTATTAAGGAAATTCCAATTGAGGAGAGAAGCGGGGAGGAGGTTCTGTACATCGGTGGGAGAAGGATTTTTGCAAAGGGAGCCAGAGCTAAGAACCCGGCTTTTGACATCACTCCTCTGGAATACGTGACTGCAGTTATAACCGAGACAGGAGTTTTCAAACCCGCGGAGCTGTAGAATGGCAGAAAAGTATACTGGAGTTAAATTCCAAATTGGAAAGAATGCACTAGAGAAAAGGCCAGCAGCTGAGTCCAACATGGACATTGTTCGTGAGATGATTCTATGTGCCAAAATTCTGAGCAGGTTTGGCTGGGCTCCTGCCAATGCAGGCAACATAAGCGCCAGGATTAAGGATGGGATGCTGATTAAGGCAACTGGATGCGAGATGGGAAACCTAAAGCCAGGTGATTTCACCCTTGTGAAAGAGATTGATTTAGAAAAATTCATATTGAAAAAAGCCATAGGCCTAAAAACTCCTTCCTCAGAGACTCCCATGCATTATCTCATCTACAAGGAGAGGAAGGATGTCAATTCAGTAATACATGTGCATGATGAAGCCCTTTTGAAAAAGGAAGTTTACGAGAAATTGAAGATAAACTGCACAAAAAGGGAATTTCCCTATGGGAGCAAAGAATCTGCAGAGGCAGCATTCAAAGTTCTCAGGAATAAAAAAATCGCAATCTTGAAAAATCACGGAGTTGTGAGTGTTGGTGTAGGGGTTGGTGATGCAATGCAGAATATTCTGGAAGCGCACGAAAGAATTCTTAGACTATGACCATTCAGCCAGAACCTCTC